>NZ_RQER01000011.1:300000-588356 GCF_004770615.1 Leptospira langatensis | reverse complement strand
TTCGTAAGCCTCTCCCTCTTCAAATTCTTTGAGGGCGATCGGATGAGAACGTTCCGTTTCGATCCTTTCTTCTTCGGAGTATACCAATTGATACTGGTTGCCGTACATTTTTCTGTAGGCATCCTGTTCGTCTTCAATGGTATGCAATCTTTCTTCCGGACTGAGAGAACCTTCCGGCAATCTCCTTCCCTTTTTCCAAACGAGAAGAAGAGCCACCAAGGTGAGAAATACTAAAAAGCCAAGACTCGGCAAAAATATAGAAGGATGCAATAAAAAGGTCCGGACCCTAGTCCCAAATGGGATCTCATATGAAAAGGTCAGTCTTCTAGAGCTTTTCGTTTCCAGCTCTACCTGGACCGCTCCCTCCCCTTGAAACTGCCATTCGTCTTGAAAAGGAGAATCATAGATCAAGGACCAAGGCTTCTTCCTAAAATAATTCTGGTCGGAAAGAAGTTGGCTTCTGAAATCGGGACTGGTCAGAGAATAGAATTCTCCTCCATATCTCTTGGACAAATACTTCGCTCCGTTGGAAGGAAAAGAAAGAATGTGAATGGGAACGTTCCTAGTATACTCCCCGTTTTGCGCCTCCGAAGAAGGAATGAGATCCCGATCATAAAATAGAACCAGGATATAATCGTTCTCCTGTAAACGAGGAGAGATCTTCTGGAATACATAGTCCAGATTGGAGGCAGTGTTCCGATTGGATTTTCCTCCGGGAACCTTTGCTTCTTTCAGAGCCTCCGATTTTCCCAGATCCTCTTTGGAAAGGAATACATCGTCCGTAAAGAACACGAAGCTGAATCTATCCTCGGTTTCCGCACGCTCCACTATGGTCTTGATGATCTCCGTAGCCTGCATATTGTGATCGAAGGAGTCCGTCATCTGAGTGACTAGATAAAAATGTACAGGACGAGTTCCCTCCGGTCTTTCGACCTTGCTTGGGCCAACTCTTCTAGACCGATTTTCCTTATGCTCCGACAAGGCAAGGATCTCCTTATCCAAAGAGAGTCCCTTGCTCGCTCTTAGTTTGAGTTCCACCTGGGGGTAATCGGAAATATCATAGTCTTCTAAAATAAGGCTCTCTGCTCCGACAAACATAGGTAGTACGAAGCTTACAAGAAGAAGGAGTCGAAAAAAGACCGGGAGCCTCATTATGGTACGCAATTTAAGCAAGATTTTCATCCAAGGCAAACAGTTTTCTAGCATACTCGGATCCGGGTTCCCAACCGTTATTCGTTTTATTTAGGGTTTCCACTCTTTTGCCGGACTGAAGCACAGTAATAGTATCGGCGAGTTCTCTGGCTGAACTAAGATCGTGGCTGATAAATAGAAGGCCCGCCTTGGATTCTCGAATACGACTCTGCAAAAGTTCCAGGATGGCCTTTCCTGTCTCCGGGTCCAAAGCGGAACTTGGCTCGTCTGCCAAGATCAGTTCCGCGCCGGAATACACCGAAAGTAGTACCAAAACTCTTTGCCTCTCTCCTCCAGACAATTGGTGAGGACGGGATTCCCAGGCGGCTTCCGGATCGATCAGCCCGAATTCTTTTAATAATCTAAGTCCTTCGCGCTTACTCGCCAGAGAAGGCTGGATGAGAGAAAAATATTCCTGCATTTGGGAGCCTATGCTCAAGAACGGATGTAGCCCGATCGCGGCACTTTGGGGAATGAGACTGATCCTTCTTCCCCTCCAATTCTTCCAGGCACGAAAATCGCCGGAGCGAATTTCTTCACCGAAGATCCGAAACCGATCCCAACTCGCTCGCAAAGGTTCCGGAAGAAGACCTAAAACAGTATTGGCAAAGGTGGACTTGCCACTTCCAGACTCTCCCACCAATGCATGGACTTCTCCTTTCCGGATCAGAAAATCAAGATCTTGTAAAATAGAAGAAGAGCCCGAGCTTACGGAAAGACATTGGCAACTTAGGATCTCATCCGAAGGAGAAGCTTGCAAGTTTAGCTCAATTGGAAGAGTTGCTGTTCGATGATAGAACAGATGATATGACCGATCAGGATATGCGATTCTTGGATCCTTGCAGTTTCCTTTCTAGGAATGATAATGTCCAGATCCGCCATTCCTTTCAACTTTCCGCCGTCCCCGCCTAGAAAAGAGATCGTTTTCATTCCTAGTTTCTTTGCGGCCTCAGTGGCAGAGATCACATTCTTTGAATTCCCGCTCGTAGAAAGTCCTACAAGAAGATCACCCGGTTTCCCGAATGCTTGCACCTGTCTGGCGAATACATCCTCATATCCGTAGTCGTTGGAACAGGCAGTAAGGACCGCAGAGTCGGAAGACAAGGAAATCGCGGGAAGCGCCCTTCTCTCATTTCCGGATTTATAGCGGACAACCAATTCGGCTGCAATATGAGAAGCATCGCAAGAAGATCCTCCATTTCCGCAGAATAGGATCATATTTCCTTTTTCTAATACTTCGGACGCGATCTGGCCGGCTTGTACGATCTGAGGAAGAAGAGTATCCAGAACATCTTTCTTTGTCTGGATGGAATCTAGGATTTGCTTGGAAGCGATTTCTTGTAAGTCCATATTCACTTTTCCTTTTTAGACCGGATCTTAGAGAGCACAAGCTCGAATTCTTTCTTGGCGGAATCAAATTCGTAGAGTGTTAGATTTTCTGAATGAGGGGAATTCCGGTTCCCGCTTACATTCAGAAAATACAATTCCTTGGAAACGATCTGCCTCGTCCTTTCGGATGAATTTGCCTGGAACAGATCCTCGAATTCTTTTCCGAGAAAAATGAGAAGGATGGCAATAGTGCTCGGACGAAGACGAATGAGTATCTGTTGCTTCCAGATCGCCTCCCAAGTTAGGATCTCTTTCCAAGAATCGGCAGACCGCTTTAGGTCCGGCTCTTCTTGCAAAACGGACCAGGATTCCTCATCCCAATCAGGAGTGTTCAATCCGGAAAGAATACTCTTCAGACTTTTATGATCTCCACTGAGAAGACGGTTTAGGTCCGCTTCTCCTAAAAAGACTACGCCGCTCACTTTTCCGTTCTGTTCGGTGAGATAATTCCCTGTGGCGATGACTAGAGAATATTCCCTTCCCGACTTTTCCTTTCCTTCTAAGCGGAAAAGATGTCGGTTATTCTTGGTAAGTTTTAAAGCGGTATTCTCGAAGATCGTGCCGGAAGGTTTCTTTCGGGTCACAAAGAATCGGTCCGCTTTTTCTCGGAGATCCTTTAATTCCCAGGTATAGCCTCTTGTATCACGGACGATTTCCTTCTCGCCTTCCGGAACTGTTTTCTTCTTCTTTCTCCAGAAAAAGATCTTGCTCCAGAATCCAGACTGTTTCTTTTTAGAAGCCATCTTATTTTCCGTAATCTTTTCTGAGATTGGAAGGTCGATCGATCAATTGTTTGCCAAGTTCATATACCTTGGCTTCCTTTAAGAAAGTAGAATATGCAGAAGAGACTGCGATCGCAAACCCGGGAAACCCGTCTAAAAATCCGAACTTGAAAAGATAGATCTCCCAGAATTTACCAAACGGTTTTATGATCGTGCGAAGTACAGAAAAACGTTTCTTCTTATTGAACCTGGTCCAAGCAACGATGGAGGAGAACTTATTGATCGTATCCACTTGCTGAGAAAGATCCTGGAAGCTATAATGTAGGATATCTCCTCGTACCTTTTTACCCTTACCTTGCACCACTAGATAGTCGTGAGGGTTTTCTCCCGCCCAAACGGCCTTGGATTTTCGGATCACTCTGTATTTTGTCTGAGGATACCAACCGGAGAATCGGATAAATCTTCCCATATGGAAAGTTAGTCTGGAGACCTTGAGACCGTTGCAATGAGGATCATCGGGAGACGATAAGAAATCTCGAAGAGAGGATCTAAGTTCCTCGCTCAATCTCTCATCCGCATCCAAGGAGAGGATCCACTCGTTCTTGCAGAGGGAGATCGCGTCATTCTTCTGCTCCACATGTCCCTTGAAATTCTGAGAAGAGAAGCGGACTTCCGGAAAGGATTTACTGATCTCTTTAGTGGCATCCGTGCTATTTGAATCCAGAACGATAATCTCGTCCGCAATATCCCTGCAAGAGCGAATGCAGTCGCCTATATTTGCTTCTTCGTTATACGTGATGATGGCTACAGAAAGTTTTTTCAGAAACCTTTCTCTGTTCGAATCCAGGCTAAGTTGAGGTTCGGTTTTTTTTTTCTTTTTCTTAGGAGAAGGAGTTTCCCGTACTTTAGAAGTTTCTGTCATAAGGTTAGCCTGGCGAAAAGGCGGATACTTTCCTAAAATAGGAGCTTTTCCTTCTTTGTCAGCGGTTTTTTCTGGAAATATACTTGGAAAAAGAAAAGCTGGGGAACCTGTGAATCTTCTTCTATCCGACAGAATTTCCAAGATCTCCGGATCCGTTTCTATCTATTCCTTACTGTTTTTTTTACTCGCCTTTCCCTTATCGGTCTCCGCCTCCCAGATCCTTGCCGGACTTTGTATCTTCTCCTTCTTGTTTACCTTAAGAGAGAATGGTCCAAAATTAAAACCGTTTCTTCTCCCTTGGTCCTTGGTCCTCGGAGCCTATTCGTTCGTATTTGTATCTTCTCTTTTCCACTTCCAAGAATACTCTCATTTTTGGAAAACGTTCACAAGACAGTCCGAGGCAGGAGATTTCTGGTTAGCGTTGATCTTTCCGATCGCGGCCCTTCATTCTTCTAAGGAAGAGAATCAAAAAAGGATCCGTCTCTTTCTTTGGATCTCCTTCGCGCTTCTTTTGATCACTGGGATCGCTTCCGTTTTCAGCGAGTTCCGACTCGGCAAATTTATTTCGAATGGATTCCATCCCGCCCCCGGAGACAGAAGGCAGCATCCCGCAGGTCCCCTTTTCGGTTTTCAAACCTATTTACCGATAGGCCTCATGAACACTCACCTGACCTATGGCGGTTTACTTTCCTTTTATATCCCTGGGATCTTGATACTTACCCTCCAGGCTTTCCGTGAGAAGAAGGTTCCGAAAATCCTTCTTCTCTCTACAGTATCCTTCTTGAGTCTTTGGGTCTTTCTATTGAACCAAAGCAAGTCGGCTTGGTTAGGAGTCGCGGGAGTGATAGGGTTCATATCCTTGAACTACTGGAAGGCATTCAAACATTTACTCTCCAAGATCGATCTGAAGAGAGGATTGTTTGCTTTTCTTCTGATCCTGATCGCACTTACAAGCATCCGGTTCTTCTATCAGAAGAATTGGCTATTGCAAAGGACTCTTTCTCAACTCACAGAGATCCAAACCCCGGAAAACCAAAGGTATTGGATCTATAAGCTGAGCGTTCCCCTTCTTCTCAAAAACCCGATCTTAGGAGTAGGAGGAGGAAGGTTCAAGGAAACCAGCACGCAAGAAGAAGCTCCTCTGATCCAAGCCCAAGAGCAATTGTGGTATGAGCTTTTTATCACGCCGAACAAGCACGCTCATAACGACCTATTGGAATTTGCGATCGTAGGAGGCTGGGCTTCAGCCATTCTTTGGATGGGCTTCTTCTACCTTTTGTTCCGAAGGATAGAAGGAGCACGATTTGAAACTGGCAGTTTTCCTGTCTTAGGAATCGGTTTTATCTGGGTAGCAGGATTCTTTCAATGCTATCTTTTGGATGATGAGGTAGCTCTTCCCTTCTTCGCGCTTGCGGGAATTCTATGGGGAAGGATTACAAAAAAAGAACCTAAGATCTCATGGTTTGCGATCTCGTTCCCCTCCATTACGTTTTTATTGAATACGGGATTTTGGATCTGGAGGCTCAACACTCCGTTTGAGCTTGCCTACGCCAGACAGATCTTTGCGGACACTTCTTCTTATACAAGGCAGTTAGAAAGAAGGGTTCTTCCTTTTAGAACAGTCCCTCAGGAAAGACAAACTAGGCTGCAAGAAAGGATAGAAATATCTGCGAAAGAAGCGGGGTCCGAATTCTCCTTAGAAGGTTGCCTCACTCATCGATATCCGAATCCAGCCAGGCGGAGAGAAGAGCCATATTCTTTAGGATTCTATGTTTTACCGGATAGTCCGAATCCTCCTAAGAAAATGCAGATCACAATCTTTTCAGAAGAGTCCTTCGATGAAGATAAACTCTATTGGTCTCATAGAAAATTCGATCTAAGCACGGAAGAGATCGTCCTGAAACCCGGTTGGAATTCGTACGTTTGGAAGGAAAGTTTGGGACTATCTAAAGTGACCATTTTTCCGGATATCGCATTCTTCCGAAGTTTTAAGATCCGGTTTGCGGATTTTGATCCGCAAAAACCGGTCCAAATCCCCGCAATCGACTTGGGGGATCTTTGCGATTTCAAATTTTGAGATTGGTACCTGGAGCGGGACTTGAACCCGCACGAGCGTGAACTCACAGGATTTTAAGTCCTGGGTGTCTACCGATTCCACCATCCAGGCGTATGAGAGACTCTGGCAGGCGTCGCCCGGATTCGAACCGGGGGTCAAGCTTTTGCAGAGCCATGCCTTACCACTTGGCTACGACGCCGTTAGAGGTATGATTTTGTTCATGGGCTAGGTGTCAATAGAAAACTCTCGAAAGCGAATCCATGCACTCGAGAGATCCATTTTTTCGAAACTTTATTCCCACTCAATTGTGCCGGGAGGCTTGTTTGTGAGATCGTAAAATACGTATTCGATCTCCGGAAGTCGCAAGATCTCGGAAACTAACTCATCCAAGATCTCCTTTTGTAAATGGAAGAAACTCGCAGTCATCGCTTCCTGAGAATCTACCGGTCTGAGTACGATACTTCTCTTTCCAGCTTGGGACCCGACCGGTAAAAGTACCACCGGCATCTGCCAGATCTGATCGTAAACATTTCTTTTCTGTAGGATCTTTTCTACGATCGCGTCTGCCTCTCTGAGCAGATCGCTATCTTTCTTATCCAAATCGATTTTTTGGAACGAAAAGGAAAGGGAGGATATTTCAGAAGCGGAACGACCCAGAAGAAGTACGACTCGATTGATATTTGAGATCTTGTTCGTGATAGAAGTAGAGATCTTGTCTAACTCATCCCATGTCTTGTTTCCCGCGATAGCAGCACAATGTGCATACGATCTCTGGTCCCCTTTTACACCCACGGATGCGACTGGAATAAGTTTCCCTTGGAGAGAAGGATCCGGTCCCAGAAAATCATTCAGTTCTTTCTGAACAGACTCACTGAACGGTTTTTCTTGAGCGATCATTCGAACAACCAGCCCCGGCCCCGGGAAAGGATGTCTGTTCGTCCATTCCTTAGGCAAACCTAGATAACTTCCGAGTTCCCGGACCTCATCCTTGTACAAGTCCTTGATCGGTTCTACGATCTTTCCTTCTTCCATCAACTTTTGGATGGCTTCTACCCGATTGTGGTGGGTCTTGATCGTATGAGAATGTTTCGTGCCTCCACTCTCTATCGTGTCCGGATAAATGGTACCTTGTCCGAGAAGCCATTCTTCCGAATTCAATTCGAGCTCCCTCGCGCAGTCCGCTTGGGCCTCTAAGAATAGATTTCCTACAATCTTACGTTTTTCTTCCGGATCCGTTTTGCCTTTCAATCTGGAATAGAATAATTCGGATGCATCGTGCACATGCAATTGGATCCCTTGGGGAGCGAGTTTGGACTGAAGGCTCGAAACCTCATCCTTTCTCATGAAACCGGTGTCTATCAGAACTCCCTTGACACGTTCCTGGCCAAGAGCTCTGGAAAGAAGTAGATACGAAACTGTGGAGTCCACTCCTCCGGAAACTAGCAAAAAGACTTTTTTACCGGTTGGGACCGTCTTATGAAGCTCTGCTTCCTTTTGTTCCAAGAAATGCTTTAGGTTCCAGGTCCCTTCCGCTCCGGCAATGCGAACGAAATTCTCAAGTAGTACACTACCCTTCTCCGTATGGGTTACTTCCGGATGAAGCTGGATGCCGAACCATCTTCTGTCCTTGTTCTCTACCACTGCAAATTGGCAGTCTTGGCTGGAAGCGGTCCGAGTAAATCCGTTCGGGAGCTTGGTGACCTCGTCTCCATGGCTCATCCAAACGACTTCTCCGCCTCGAAAACCTTTCAATAGTTCCGTCTTGTTCGTATCAATAAAATCTAATGCAGCTCTTCCGTATTCCGCATTGCCTGCCTTGACTTCTCCTCCGAGGAGTTTCATCATTAACTGATGACCATAACAGATACCGAGGACAGGAAGTCCCAGTTCCAACACTTTCGGGGATAAGGAAGGAGAATCTTTTTCGTATACGCTTTCCGGTCCTCCGGAAAGGATAAGGCCGGCAAGTCCGGAATAGGTTTCGATAGGTTCTTCGTTACTTAGGATCTCGGAGTAAGCGCCAAGACGTCGGATCCTGGAAGCGATCAAGTGAGCGTACTGACCTCCGAAATCTACGATACCTATGGTATTTTGGCGTTTCATTTCAGTAAAATCCTAGTGCTTCGTTTTGGAACTCGTGTGTAAAAAGATTCCCAGAGAGAAAGTCCGGAAAACTCTGGTTCTTAGAGGGAATCATGAGCCACGAGCAAGAATCGACCGGAATTTCCACTTACGAGGGAAGACAGGATCATATCCCGAGTCTAAGACTTCCTGAGATAGAATCTTTCGCCAATGTTTATGAGGGGAAGGATTACACAATCGATTTTACCATCCCGGAATTCACTGCGGTTTGCCCTAAGACAGGATTGCCCGATTTCGGAGTGATCGAGATCAGCTATATTCCTAAGGCGAAATGCATTGAGCTCAAATCCTTAAAGGAATATATCCTAGCGTATAGAAATCTAGGGATCTTTCATGAGAATGTGGTAAATCATATTCTGGAAGATCTGGTCCAGTCCATAGATCCGAAGTACATTCGGGTCAAAGGGGATTATAATATCCGCGGCGGGATCAAAACCATCGTCACTAGAGAATACGGTTCTCGTTGATGGACCCGATCTCTTGGTTAGGCTTCACTGCCTGCACACTGACAACCCTCGCATTCGTTCCGCAAGTGATCAAAGTAGTATTGGATAAGAGGACCAGGGATATTTCTAGAAATATGTACCTGGTACTTTCCGTGGGAGTTTTCTTTTGGCTCTGTTACGGATTCTTAAAGAACGATTACCCGATCATTCTCGCAAACATCTTCACTCTGATCTTTGCTTTGATCATTCTTTCCTATAAACTCAAGTCCAAGGACGAGGAATAAAAAAGCCGTTCTTACGAACGGCTTTTTCAAACGAAAGTCTTTCGACTCTAGCTTATTTAGGAGCAGCTTGGTCTTTCAGAGACTTGCGCTGATTCTCCAATTCCTTCTTCGCGTCGTCCATAGAAGATTTTACTTTGTCCTTCTCTTCTTGAGCGGACTTTTTGATCGCTTCTTTCTCTTCTTTTCCGGCGTTCTTAGTGTCTTCTAAGAGTTTACGATTCTCTTCTTTTGCGCCTTCGATGAGCTCTTTATTTCTCTGTTTCTGCTCTTCTAAGCCTTGGAGGATCCTCGCCTTATTCTCTTGGAAGTCCTTCAGGATCTCTTGGATCCGAGCTCTTTGTTCTTCGGTGATGGATTGAACCGTTGCAGCATCGTCTTTCAACTCGTTCAATTCGTCTTCCGTCAAAGGCTCTTCTTTCAGATTATTTCCATCGGAACTAACTTCCTCTCCGGAGTCAGCGACCGCGACTTTGCTCGGATCATCCGCATCGGTAACTTCGACAGCTCCGTTAGAAACTCGAGTGCTCGTTCCCTTGCCAGTCTCCTCTACGATGAAATCGGTTCCTCTTACGGAGGCTACGACGGTAGGCGTGGAGACAGTAACCTTGCTTGTCTTACTAAGCTTGGTGTCGACTTTGGAGAATACCTTTCCTTTGATCAGACCAAAATCCGTATAGACCTCTCCGTTGGCAGAGTCTACGAAGATCTTCTTCAGAACTAAGCTTGTGTTCTCTTTCACACGGACCAAAAGGCCTTCAGTCAATTGAATGTCCGCGTACGAATCTTTTCCGGTCTCGATCTTATCTTCCGGAAGTAAGAAAGTGTCTACTGATACCGGCTTTACTTTTCCGGTCTTATCGAAAATTTTTACAGTCCCTTTAGAGAAGGTGATCACACCTCCTTGCAGGTCCTCTTTTGCCTTTTTACAATCCGAAAAAACAAATGCGAGGGCCAGGAAACAGGTTATAGCAATCCGTTTCATGTAGTTCCGATTCTCCCTTGATGAATTGGTTTCGGGAAGAATACCGACGAAATAAATTTCCGTCCACATTTTTACTTAGGAGTTCCGAATTATTCGGATCCTTTGCAATCAAAATGAAAAAAGGGCTTATACAGGCCTGAAACCCATACTCAGAGGGGGAGTCTCCGGCGAAAAGGTATTGCGCTCCTACCCAGGGTTAGAAATTGTAGCCCTAGACCGCTATCGACAAGTTCCGAGGAGAAACAGAATGAGCAAAATAGCCTACGTAGACAAAGACAACTGTACTTCTTGTAACCAGTGCGCAGATAACCTGCCTAAATACTTTCAGATGGACGATAACGACACTTCCGAGACTCATATCGGTGGAGAGCAAGTAAACCAAGCTCCCATTCCCGAAGAAGATTGGAAAACCGTTCAGAAAGAAATGGACGAATGTCCAGGCGAATGCATCCACTGGAAAAAGTAATCAGTACTTAATAGAAAACGAAACTGATATAAAGCGGGAACCTTCCCGCTTTTTTTATGTCTGGGAGAAGGATCAGTATTCTTGTTCTGATCTTGTAGAGCCGAGCAATTCGTCCGGAATATCTTCCACTCTGTCCCCGATCTGGATGGCGAGTCGGTTGCCCACCCTTCCCGGTAAACATTTGAACTTCTTACGTTCTCCGACTTTCACAAGCATATCGGACCGAGTGGTTGTGTTCTCTAACTTCACTACGTCCCCCACTGTCAGGTTCATGAAGTCCATGATGGAAATATCCACGGAACCTACCTCTGCGATCACTGGGATCTGCACCTGATCCAATCGTTCTTGGATGATGGCACGGTTCTCGTCCAACTCACCCTTACGAATCGAAGAATACCAATACTGTGCAGAAAGCTTGTTGATGATTGGTTCAATCGTGATGTAAGGAATACAAAGGTTGGTCAACCCTTCTACTTCTCCAATCTTGGTTTCCAAGTTGATCAAAACCACCATGTCATTCGGAGGAACCACCTGAGCGAATTGAGGGTTGGTCTCGATATTCCCTAAACGAGGACGTAAGTCGATCACTGTGGACCAGGCTTCCCTCATGTTCCCAAGAATACGAACGATGATCCCTTCCATTACGCTCATCTCAATCTCGGAAAGTTCTCGAGAGATCTTCGCAGTCTCTCCCTTACCTCCGAAAAGACGATCGATGATGGTAAAGGAAATAGAAGGATCGATCTCCAGAATTGCAGAACCACGAAGAGGGTCCATATTGATCACTGCCAAAGTGGTCGGGTTCGGAATGGAACGAATGAATTCTTCGTAGGTCAACTGATCCACAGCAGCCACATGCACATGGACCAAGGCTCGAAGCTGAGCGGAAAGTCCAGTGGTCGCCAAACGAGCAAAGGTTTCGTGCATCATCTGTAGAGTACGGATCTGGTCTTTGGAGAATTTATCCGGACGTTTGAAGTCGTAGATCTTGACCTTTTTCTGTTCTCCTACGGAAGAATACTCATCTTCCGCAACTTCTCCGCTGGAGATCGCGTTTAAGAGTGCGTCGATCTCGTCTTGCGATAATATCTCGGTCATTTTCTCACCTTTGCTAGCAGATTCGCTACTTTCCAAAACAGGCCGGAGCCTTCCGGAATCCTTCTCAGAGTAAATTCGTACTCGTAGCGAACAGGGATCTTATTCACCCTTCTCTCTACTGCTACACGCACCTTGGAGAGATTGGTACTTACCTTATCCACTCCCAGGATCTTATAATATTGTAGCACGCCGGATCTATTCTCCGAGAGATAATTTCTAAATTCTTCTAAAACGAAATCCTTTTCTGCCTCTTCTGCCTGCTGCCAATCCTTGGCATACCGATCATAAGCGAGTATATATTCGGGGAAATGGATCCACTTAAAGTGAAGTTTCCAATTCTGCTTCTTCTCTGCACCCATAAAGAGATGGATCACTTCTTCCGGTTCCAATCCGTCCGTCTGCGGATCTTGGTATGGAACTCCTGGCAGGACCCAGTCCTTCTTCCTTTCTTCCACACTAAAATACGGATGGCTTTCCGAACGAATGAAATGATCTCCGTATTCGGAGATATTGGGATAAAAATACGCTGTTACGAAATACTTCTTTCCGGCTTCAAATTCATAGATCCGATCCAGTCGTATTTCCTTGGAGAAGGTCTCGTCCTTATGAAGGATAATCTCTTTGACCTCGTCGCCTACTAGATTTTCTACTTTATTCCTTCTCTTTAGGACGGGATCGAGTTTAGGCTCTTCTTCGAACTTAGTGACTGTTCGTCCATCCTCGTCTCTCACAAGAACCTGAAAAGAGCGCAGATCTTTTCCATAGGGAAAGATCCGAAGCACTTCGTTGCCCGTATTCTTTACGGAGAGCACTGCCGAGATCGGCTCTTTCTCCCTGAATTGCATTTTAGGGATCCTGATATCCACGATCCCCTGGGCTTGGATATAGTTTTCGGAGACTTCTCCTCTTGCGTTGCGATTCGGATACGCATGCAGAGCGGCGCTAGCCAAGATTGATGTGATGATGATTAGAAGAATTCGATCCATTCCAAAATGCCGCAGTTTCGAAGCCTAGGCCCCGAAAACGAAAAAGTTTTCCTTCTCTCTTTTTACACTTCGGCAGGAATTCTCGAAATCCATCCAAAAATCCCCGGTTTTCGGGTCAAAATCGGAGGTTTAAGATTCTGCGTCTTCTATGATATAATCTGCGATCCGGATCAACCTACCGAGCACGGGCTTGAGTTTGGTGTATTCCTGAAGATTTTCTTCGTATTTTTCCAGGATCGGAGTGACAGAGCTCACTGCCTTGGGAGACAGATTCAGGCTTCCTATATTGGCTTCGGAGAGTTTGTCTGCGGATTCGAGGGTTTCCAGGAATTTGGAGAGTTCCTTGAACATGGATTCGTCCGCTCTATCGTTCTTCTCAAAATTGGATTCTATTTTTAGAATATAGTCAGTCAAGGTTTGCTTGAGCCGGACCTCTTCCTCGTTGGCCCTTCTCTTTGCAGTGAGCGTATTCACCTTGCTATAACGAGCCATTGCTTCTTCGTATGTCTGGCTGAGGGATTGGCGGTTTTCCTGTACCGCTCGGACCAGCAGCACTATGGATCTGAAATCCCAAGCGGTGTCCTTCTTGGATCGGATCTCGTCCAGGAGGGGCCCGCCAAGGGTCCCCTCTAGATTTAGATTAGATAATATCTCTAAGATCTTGCCCGTGGAAGCAGACGCATGGATCTCTCGGGCTACCGAGAGAAAGATAGGATTCTGGTCCAGGGCAGATTTCATTATTTTGGTTCTCTACGGTCGAAGATTAAGACCCTACGGATCGTAGTCTTCCCATTTCCGGAGGCGATCACCTTATCGATCACATCGGAACCGCTTACGATTTGGCCGAAGACGGTATGTAATCCGTCCAAATGAGGAGTATCTACCTGATTCACAAAGAACTGAGAACCGTTTGTGTTCGGTCCGGCATTCGCCATTGCCAAGGCTCCTTTGATCGCCTTATGGCTCTGGACCACTTCATTATAACGATATCCTAATCTATAGAGAACTTCCATAACCGAGAGTCCTTTCGCTTTTTCGAAATTGCTCTCTAGTTCTTCCTTTCTATCTTCGAATTCCTTTTGGCTGCGGATCCCTAATTCTTGCGTTACATATCTTTGGAGATAGCTCATATAATAAGGGACCTGTCCGATCTTTTGCTTATCCAGTCCTAGACTTCTTGCATTGATCTCGTCTGCAAATTTATATCCGGGCGTTCCGGAACCGTCTCCGTATGGACATCCACCTTGGATCATGAAATTCTCGATCACTCTATGAAAGGTCAATCCGTCGTAGAAAGGTCGTTTCTGAGGTTGTCCGTTCCTTAGGGTGAATTCCTTCTCTCCTTGCGCGAGATCTATAAAGTTCTGTACTGTATAAGGAGCATCCTTGTCGAATAGCTCGAACACCATATCTCCTTGAGACGTTTGTATTACCGCATAGATTGCTTTTTTTTCGGGAAGTGCGTATTTCGCAGTCTCTACTTTCTTAACGGTTACGTTCAGGGGAGTATAGGTTTCCGGAAGGTATCTGAGCTCAGAGTATGGATTTGCTTTGCAGGCAAAACCGAATAGGAAGAGTAAAAGTCCTAAGACCAAAGGTTTGTAGGAGCTCCTACGGATCGAAGATATTTGCTTCATTCTTTATTCCTTTTAGATGATCCAATCCTTGGATGCATTCAATTTTTTGAAGATGATTCCAGGCTTTTTCTAGCCAGTTCCAACTGTTCTAGCTGTCTAGATCTTGCGGTTCCACCGTAACTCGCCTTTTTGTCTGCGGACAATTCCAGACTGACTGCCTTTTCATATTCTTTTCCGGAGAAATGAGGAGAGATCTTGGTACGGATCTCTTCCGGAATGGTGAAAAGGTTTTCTTTTCTTTCTACACATTCGGATACGAGTCTTCCTACAAGTTCATGAGCCGTTCGGAACGGGATCTTCTTTTCTCCCACCAAATAATCGGCGAGATCGGTAGCGGTAGCAAACCCTTCCTTCAAGGAGCGTTCCCCTCTTTCCGGACGGAATTGCATCTCGGAAACCATTGCCTCTAATCCCTCTAAACTGATAAGAACAGTTTCCACAGCATCGAAGACCGCGAGCTTATCTTCTTGCAAGTCCCGATTGTAAGTTAAAGGCAATCCTTTCAGAAGTCCGATCAGATGATTTAGATTTCCGGCAACCCTTGCCGATTTTCCTCGGATCAATTCGGCGATATCCGGATTCTTCTTTTGAGGCATGATAGAAGAACCTGTAGTCAAAGAATCCGGCAGTTTGACGAGCCCGAACTCCTGAGAAGAATATAGAATGATATCTTCACAGAACCGGGAAGCATGCAGCATTGTTTGGGTGGCTGCAAATAAGAACTGCAATAAATGGTCTCGACTCGCAACGGCATCCATACTATTCGGGGAAATCCCGTTCGTTTTCAATTCGGAAGCAAGAAAATCCCGATCATTTTGGTAGTTCACTCCAGCCATGGCACCGGAGCCTAAAACGAGTAGGTTCGCATTCTCCTTGGCAAACTCGAAGAACTCCGTATCCCGAGTAAACATCCAGAAGTATGCGAGTAGAAAATGAGAGGCACGAACCGGCTGTGCCACCTGCAAATGGGTATAACCTGGAATAATGGTATCCACATTCTCTGAAGCCCGAGTATATAATGCTTTTCTTAAGGACTCCAGACGCTCTTGGATCTCTAGGATCCTGTTCCGAACATAGAGACGAGTATCCTGGGCCACCTGATCGTTTCTAGACCTGGCTGTATGGAGCTTCTTTCCGACCTCGCCTTTGAGTTCCGTAAGCCTGGATTCGATATGCATATGAATATCTTCTAGCTCGGAACTATATTTGAAATTTCCGGATTCTATTTCTGACTCTACTTGAGCAAGGCCTTCTAGGATCTGCTTTAACTCTTCCGCATTCAGTATGCCGATCTTATGAAGCATCTTTGCATGAGCCCTGCTTCCTTCCAGATCTTCCTTGTACAATTTTTTGTCGAAGGAAACGGATTCCCCTATCCTTTCCATGATGGGAGAAGCGGATTCCTTGAATCTGCCTCCCCAGAGTTTAGCGTTGCCTTCTTCTTTTTTTTGCATCGAATTTACTTTCTTTTAGATCATCTTGCGATCTATTCTTTCTCGGAGAAGGTTTGTAGCCAATCCCTTATGATCTCTACTTCTTCCTTATCTAATTTTGCATCCGAGTGGAGGAAGATATACTCTTTAGGAGGCATTGCCCCATCTTCAATCTCCTCTAGGATCTCTTCGGCCTTATCTGCTTTTTTGGCTGCAATCAACGTTTCCCATTCGGAAAAATTCAGTTCCTCTCGCCCTTCTTCCACATGATGAGCGATATATAGGGAAACAGGAAAAACCTTTGAATACCAAGGCCATTGGACCAGATCCGAATGACAGTCGTAACAGGACCTTCTCAAAATCTTTTTGACTCGTTCTTCCGTTTTGATTTCATTAGCATTCATTCCTAACGGAGGACGTACGGGGATTAACTGAAGAGCGAGGAATACGACCCCTAGCCCTATTCCAAGACGAATCCATATTTTTCTCATCGTTTCCCGCTAAGAATATGGACGGGAATGTTTTTGAAAATAGAATTTTCCCCTTTCAATAAACCGGAGCATGGACTTTTTTCAAGACGGACATACACTTTCTTATCTCTGGATCGGTACAGGGATCCTCCTCATGATCGCAGAGCTTTTTGTCCCAGGAACCTTTGTTTTCTTTTTAGGACTTTCTGGGGTGATCGTGGGAGCACTTTCCTATTTCATAGATTTAAGAATCGGGACACAAGCTGCGATCTGGGCGGCCCTTTCCGGAATTTTGATACTGATCGGCGGAACCTTTCTCAGAAAATTCTTTCCTTCGGCGAGCGAAACGGCTACTCTCAGCCCCGACGAAGGACCGGGTCGGATCGTCTCCGTTTCCAAAGATGTCCTAGTGGAAAGAAGAGGCGGACGTATCTTATTCCAAGGCACCGAATGGGACGCGATCAGCAAATCAAAAAGGATCCCTGCCGGAAAGAGAGCTAAGATCATAGAAAGGGAAAATCTCACTTTCATAGTCGAGCCTTTGGAATTCCCCGAAATACAATAATAAAAATAGGAGATTGGAAGGGTACAAATATGTTCCTAATTTTCACTTTGGCGTTTATCGCCTTGATCTATCTGGTGTCGAAGACCTTCATCATCGTCCCACAAAATTACAGTTTTGTTGTGGAACGTCTGGGAGTCTTCCGAGGAGCCTTGGGTGCAGGCTTTCATTTTCTCATCCCGATCCTGGATCAGGTCAAGTACAGACAGAACCTGAAAGAGATCGCGATCGATATTCCTCCGCAGACATGTATTACCAAGGATAACGTTTCCATCTTAGTGGATGGGATCCTATATATCCGGATCATGGATGCATATAAGGCTTCTTACGAGATAGAGAATTATCTGAGCGCAACCATTCAGTTGGCTCAGACAACTCTTCGTTCAGAGATTGGTAAACTGGTGCTCGACCATACCTTCTCCGAAAGGGACGATATCAATGCGAATGTTGTGAGAGCCTTGGACGAGGCTACCGATCCTTGGGGGATCAAGGTCACTCGCTACGAGATCAAGAATATCTCCCCTCCAAAAGAAATCCTGCATGAGATGGAAGAGCAGGTAAAAGCAGAACGGGTCAAGAGAGCTGAGATCACTATCTCCGAAGGTGAGAAGGTTTCTAGGATCAATCGCTCCATGGGAGAAAGACAGGAAGCGATCAATCTTTCCGAAGGAGAAAAGATCAAAAAGGTCAACGAAGCCGAAGGAAAGGCAAAGGAAATCGAGTTCATTGCCAAAGCAAAAGCGAAAGGGATCCAGATGATCTCGGAGTCCATCGGAAAAGACGGAGGCACAGAGGCTGTGAATCTACAGATCACAGAAGACTATCTTTCCGGATTAGGAGAGATCTTACAGAAAGCCAAGACAACTGTGCTTCCTACCGAGATGGCGAATATTGTGGGGGTCTTCGAAGGGCTTTCCAAGGTAACGAATAAGATCCCGGACTTAGGTGCCGGCAAGGAATAAGAAAATGTCCACAGTAATCGATGTTTTTCTCACCATATTTTGGTTCGGATTCTTTTTGTACTTCGCCTATAAGATCTATCGTTCCGTTCGGATCGTATCCGCTCAAGAATGCATTATCGTAGAGCGACTCGGAAAATACAGTAGAACCCTTCACGCAGGATTCCATATTCTCATTCCGTTCCTAGACTCGGATGCATATTACCATACTCTAAAGGAGCAATCCATAGACGTTCCTCCTCAGACCTGCATCACCAAAGACAACGTGAAAGTGGAGATGGACGGGATCTTGTATTTGAGGGTCTTGGATCCTCAGAAAGCAAGCTACGGAATTGAGGACTATCATTTCGCAGTCACTCAACTTGTGCAGACTACCATGAGAGCGATTATTGGAACCATGGATCTGGACACTACATTTGAGACGAGAGAAGTCATCAACAGCAAGATCCTAGAAGTACTGGACCAAGCGGCGGAACCTTGGGGAGTCCGGGTCAATCGTTATGAGATCGTAAATATCGCTCCTCCTAAATCTGTGATAGAGGCTATGGAAAGGGAGAAGAAGGCCCAAATCGCAAAGAAAGCCCAGATCTCTCTTTCTGAAGGAGATAGGGATTCTCGCATCAACCGCTCCTTGGGGATCAAGGAAGAAGCCATCAATAAGTCCGAAGGTGAAAAGCAAAAAAGGATCAACGAGGCAGAAGGTCTTGCTTCCGAGATCGAATCCATTGCTGTTGCTACTGCAAAAGGGATCGAGCTTTTGGCAAGTGCCATCCAGACCAAGGGCGGAAAGGAAGCGGTCAAACTCCGGATCGCTCAGAGATTCATTAAGGAAGTGGAGAAGTTAGGCCAGGAAGGAACGGAGTTAGTACTCCCCTTAAACCTATCGAATTTCAAATCCGTAATGAAGGCAGTCTTAGGAAGCGAAGAGAAGAAGTCTTAGATCCGGAAGGACTATAAAAAGTTCCGGATCGCATCTGTGATCCGGAACTCTCCCGTTGGATTTACATCAATCGTCGAGAAGGATCCACGATCTCAGTGATCCGAATCCCGTAATAGTCGTCCAGGATCACTAATTTTCCTTTTCCTACCAACTTACCATTGGCAAGAATATCCAAGTCCTCTCCGACCGCATTGTCCAATTCCACCACGGCACCTTCGTTTAGACCTAGAACATCCTTGATGTACATATTGGTCCTGCCCAACTCTACTGTAAGAGCGATGTTTACATCTAGTAACAGATTTAAGTTTGCAGTATTGGAAGAAACGGAACTAGAACGAGAACTTGTTTTGGGAGGAGCGGGAGCCGCAGAGGGTCCCAGAGCCGCAGCAATATCCGCGAACGAGGGTGCACCACCACCTCCGCCAGAAGAACTTCCTCCTCCTCCACTGCTTGGATCGCCTAGAAGAGAATCCAATTCCCCACTTAAATTAAAATCAGCAGAGCCACCGCCTCCGCCCCCAGGACTGGAGCCTGTTAAGAGTGCGTCTATATCGTCTTGGGAAAGGGATCCTTCACCCATAAGGGTTTGCCTCCAAAGGTTCTTTCTAAATTCTTCGACCGAACCGACAGATTATACAAGAGAAATTCTCCCGGAGAAAGCATGAAACCAGAAGATTGGAACCCGCCTGCCCGTCCCAGTTCAGGCAATATTTTAGATTTTACCCAAGCCAAGGCACTTCTGTACGGAGAATTAAAGGAAGCCGGGGTCCCGGAAGCCCAACTCCCCTCCTTTCTTCCCGAGAAGAAGGATCTAAAGATAGAATTTCCTATTCCGGGAGCAGATAAGACCCAGTTACTGGACTGCTTTCATATTGTCCGAAATCATATAGAGAATCTTAGGATCCATACTTTCGAACCAGGATACTGCTGTCTCCAAGCGTTGAATGAGAATTTGTTCGAAACCAAGAATATCCTGGATAATATTAAGTTTCGTTTTTATTCGGGAAGGAACCAAAGCAAGATCGAGATCACTAAGAAAGGAGATTTCCATCGGGAAGAGATCTTCGCTGCAATCGATCTTTTCAAATACCTGAGACTTTCTAAACAAGAGTCGGTCCAAAATCCAAAGGAACTTTTATTACGATTGGGAATCGACGTCTTCGATCCGCAAGAGGCAAAGAAGAAGGGAGACTGGGTAACCTTCGATTCGATCGCCGGTTACGAAGATGTGAAAAGACAGATCCTGGAATCGATTATCCTTCCCCTAAAATCTCCTGGGACCTTGGAAGAAGTCGCCAAACTCACTCGTAAATTCCCCGGTAGGACCAAACCCAGGGCCATTCTTATGGAAGGAGAACCTGGGGTCGGAAAGACCACTATGGCCAAGGTGATCTCCTGTATGACGGATATCCCTCTCATCTACGTGCCAGTGGAATCTATTTTAAGTAAATATTATGGGGAAAGCGCCCAGAATATGGCCTATGTATTCGATGTGGCCTCCCTCTTTCCCTCCTGCCTCTTATTTCTGGACGAGATCGATTCCTTAGCAGGTTCTCGGGATGACGGTTTATTTGAAGCCACAAGGAATATTCTATCCGTGCTTTTACGGAAACTCGACGGTTTCGAGGGGGGACAAAAATCAATCACCCTAGGAGCCACGAACCGAAAACAGGACCTGGATAAGGCACTTCTGTCCAGATTCGATCGTTCCGTTCTATTCCCTTTACCTAATGAAAGGGAAAGAGCGGCTATATTAGGAAATTATGCAAAACAACTGACCGAACCAGAACGCATAACAATATCGCAACGCTTGGAGTCTTTTTCCGGTAGGGATTTACGGGATTTTTGCGATTTTGTGGAAAGACGCTGGGCTGCGAGTCTAATCGAAAAAGGATTGAAACCGGCTCCTCCCCCGTATGAACTGTATTTGGAAACGAGCTCAAAATCCGGAAAATAGCAGTTTTCCTCTCGAAAATGTAAGTCTTGGATTTAATCGGGAGTCTATTTTTCCGATACTAGAGACAGGGTTTTCTCGGTTTTCGAAGAAATCCAATTCTGCATAGAGACCAAGGAATAGGGTACAATGAAACGCAAAATAGCATTCTGCCTGGCGATCTTCTCGATTGTTGGCATACTCAACGCTCAAGACAACCAAGCTCAAAAGAAAGAAGATGGCCAAGTTGGAGCGGCCATTCTGGACACTGAAAAGGGTCTAGACCAAAGAGTTACCGCTCTCAATGAAAGGCTGAAACGTCATACCGTACTCATGAAAATGAAAGTACGTATCCTTCCCTTCCGCACCGTTCTATTCAAAGGAAAAGCGAATAATGACGAGTGCGTTCCTGCAGCAAGCAATGCTCAGGAAGATACGGCTAATAACTGTATTCGTGTAGAAGTTTACGATTTCATTAAGGACGAGGAAAGAGGCCAAGGAAGAGTTGTCCAAGGTGGACTTTCCAAATACATGGAGATCTACTTCGAAGGACCGAACTCGAATGATCCGGATCCAAGAATGGAACCTCCTCGTAAGATCTCTAAGATCATCAGCCGAGTTTACAAAAATAACTTCCAGATCGAAGACAAATCCGTTTCCGAGATCATTGATCGTTCACCAAATGATCAACCGGCTCATAACGAAAAGATCGAACTTTTCTACCAAAAGAACGGCTATCCTGAGTGGAACCGCCCTGAAACTCCTAGTGAAAAAGGTGTCGGTAAATATGTATTGTCTAATGTAGAAAATACTAAGACCCACCCTATCCGTAACTCTTTCAAGAAGACCTTCTATATCAAACATCTGGATAATTTCGACAGACTCTTTACCAAGATCTTCGATTATAACGATCAATTAGGAAACGAGAACTACAAAGAGAACGTTAATACTCTCAAGGAGTCCTTGAAGTACTAAGTGCGGTACATTGTTCCTTGTTCCTCTTGTGGCACCGAGCTCAGAATTCCCTTGGATTTGGGAAGGCTGACCGTTCGGTGCCCTAGATGTTATCATTCTTTTGTATTCGATCCTGAAGATCCTGCCAGCTTTAGAGGCGGAAGATACGATTCGCCCGGGCAAGATCCTAACAAAGGGAATCCTCGTTCTATTCGGGGATTTTTTTATTTTCTACGAAACTCCTTCGATCGCATTCGTTCTAAATTTAAGAAGAACGATTCCTTAGGCTGGGAAAGCCCGAATTCTCCCGGACAAAGAGAAAGCTATACTCCTAGTTCCGGATTTGGTCCCATGCTCGCTAAGTATATTCTATTCGCATTGATATTCGTCGGTATTGTTCGGGCCTGCTTCTATTCTTCCGTTGATTGGAACGATTCTCCGAACCAACAGCAGTGGAATCCATTACAAGAAAAATCTCCTATCCAACCACAAGAAGAGCCTGAGGAAAACGAAACCCGTCCTCAAGTCGACACCTAATGAATATTTTACTCCTGGATCCGAAAGAGAGATCATCTTTCGGTGAATGGAAAATTCTCTCCTCTGAAAAGATCCATCATATTCAGAATATATTAAAGAAAGAAAAGGGAGACTCTATCAAGGCAGGCCTGATCAACGAGAGCCTTGGACTTTTCAGGATCAGAGAGATCTCTTCGGATAAGATCAAAGGGATCTACACTCCGATCCTACAACCCAAAAGAAGAAGTCCCCGATTGCAATTCATCTCTTCTGTGCAACGCCCTCCCACTGTGGAGAAGATACTGCATCTTGCAGGAGTATGGGGAATCCATTCCCTCGAATTTCGCTTTGCGGACCTTTCTAGAAAGGAATATCTGACCTCCCCTATCTGGAGAGAAAAACACGTACAAGAAACCTTGCACTCAGGAATGGAGCAAGGCGGGAATATCTATCTTCCTCAGCTGGAATTGGGCTTTAGCCTGCCGGAAAAAGGCAAAGCGCCTGTTCGAGACAAGAGTCTTAAGGAGAGATGCGAAACGATAAAAGGTCCGGCCTTCTATTTGGATAAGAAAGGACTTCTCCTTTCAGAATACAAAGAGGACATCCGAAGAGATCTATCTAGATCAGAAAATGCATATGGCGATCTTTCCAGGAAGGATCCTATAAGCTCAAAGAAAGGATTTCCGGAGAGTAAGTCTGAATCATTTGAAGTTGGATCCACTGGCCCAGTTTCTATTCTACTCGGCCCGGAGCCAGGCTGGACCAAGAGAGAAATCGCATTCTTTCATGAGAAGAAGATCCAACCTGTTCGACTTTCAAAAGCTGTCCTTAGATCGGAGCAGGCATTTGCATTCTTCTTAGCTCAATGGGAAGCTAGCTTTCCAAATTTCTGATCTTTTAGAAGGAAAGAGAATTGGAAAAGAGCACCTTCTTCTCGTCTTGAGCCTGGAAGGAATTCGTGGTGCTATCGTACACCCAACGTCGGATCTCTTGCAAGCGAATGCTGACAAAGCCCAGATTCAATGCCGCTTCGACGGCTCCGACAGAGTTTGCGTCTACCTTGAAGGCATCCTTGTTCTGATCGAAATTCTTATGAGTAAAATATCCGGAGAAGATCAAAAGAGAACCGACAGGAATGTACATCCCCAAGAATACTCTTGAGTTATTCGGGCCATTATAGTTTTCAAAGTTCCCTTCTATGGACATACGATAGAAACTCAAGACCATAGAAGTAAAATATCCTTTCACCCGAGGTCCGTTCGGATCCACTAACTGAGCCGCTTGCAACTTGGTTTCCGGGATCTGGGTTTGGGTATTGGTTTGAAATCTCTCGATCTCATAAAAGCTATCGAAGTACATAGGAATATAGTTCGCATCCATATTCCTGTATTCGGGTTTGATCTTCATATAGATATCATTCCCACCGAACTTGAACTGGACACCCGTATGAGTCCCTTTCGCATTATTCAGTATCTTGATCGTATTCACGTCGTAGTATGGAGTAAGCTCTACGTATTTTGAACTGATCAATTTGTATTCGGCATCCATTCCTTGAATACTCAGCTTTTGGGTCTGGTCTACGAGAGGATTATTATTCGAATCTAATCTGAGCCTTCCTGTGGTATCGAATGCAAGTTGGGTGGGAGCCTTTGTATCGAATGCGGTAGTAAAGCCGATCGCAAATCGATTCGAGAAATTGTCTTGGTTAAAGAACTCCTTCACCTTTTGCTGGGTGGTCTGAGGCTTCTTTTCTATGGGCACCATGGTCTCCACAGGTTGATGGGTTTTCTGGTCCTCTACAAGCGCTCTGTATTTTTCCCTGTCCTCGGGGTCTACTCCAGCTTCTTCATAGACTTTCTTGCGTCCTGCTTCGTCGGCAACATTCCCCTGGCCTACTTGCATCATAGAGAATAGTTGGGATCTTCCTGTTAATATATCGAATCCTTTGAAGACCATTGCGAGAGGTCTAGCGTATACACGGCCTGCCCCAATCTCATGCGTATAAATGGAATTCGTAAATACCTGAACACCACCGTAGTCGCTATTGATATCTGACATCAAACCTACGTTATAGATATCGATTCGTTGGTTATTCACATATCGGTTTACGATGGTACCGTGGCCTATATACCCATCGAAGATCTTCCCCGCATAAAAGGAGAAGCTCGTTTGCCCCGGCTTGTACTGTCCATACGTCCCATACCAGATATTATTGATCACCCTCAGATAGTCGCTTTTCTGATCGTAGTCTATCTTACGGATGCTTCCAATTTTGGTAGTTGGGTCCTTGGGAGCCTGATCACTCACAAGAATGTTCAAGGGAGCCGTCAAAGAAAGTCCGAAGTCTCCTCCGAAGTTCAAATTGATCGTGGGGGCGACGTACAAGTAGTAATCGTTATTGAACTTATTAATCCCCAAATCGTACGTGAACGGATCCGGAGGTTGCATGAATTGCCTTCCGGGTGGCATCCAGAGTTGTGCCTGCAATTCATCTCCCGGTGTAGGAAGAAAATATACGGAGAAAAGCAGAAGCCCGGGGAAGAGAAATGATATCTTAAGCTTTTTCAAAAGTTCCAATTTCATAGATCTACCGGATATTTCCGGAGACGCACCTTTCCAATTCGCAGAGAATATTATCTTTAATATCGTATTTGCAGCTTAGAATCTAAACGGCGAAGTAATTCTAACCAGACCCTTCGATCAAAAACCAGTAAAAGAGTAATCTTTCTCTTATTTTGGAAATTATTTTCTTAATTTTATTTTCGAACCATGACTTGAGGGACAGAATAGTCCCAAATTTTCGTTTTCGAACCCATTCTGTTATAATAAATTTTATATCCTATTTAATGGAATTTTGCTGGACATTTCGGAGGAATTTTCTGAAATAACCTAAAAGGAGTTTCAACGCATGGCTAGAAATTATAAACCTGAAACAATCGTTCTGCACGGAGGACAGGCGCCCGATCCAACCACCACTTCGAGAGCCGTTCCTATTTACCAAACTACTTCCTACGTTTTTAAGGACACCGATCATGCAGCGAGACTCTTCGGCCTGCAAGAATTCGGGAATATCTATACAAGGATCGGAAACCCAACCACTGATGTTCTAGAGCAAAGAGTAGCAGCTCTGGAGGGCGGGGTCGCGGCGCTTGCTACCGCATCCGGTCAATCCGCGGAAACATTAGCTCTTTTGAATATTGTGGAAGCTGGACAGGAAATCGTGGCTTCTTCTTCTCTCTATGGAGGGACTTACAACCTTTTGCATTATACTTTTCCGAAGCTCGGGATCAAGGTCCATTTCGTGGATCAATCCAATCCGGAAAATTTCAAAAAGGCGATCAACGATAAGACAAGAGCGATCTTTGCCGAAACTTTAGGAAATCCTAAATTAGATACTCTGGACATCGAAGCGGTTGCTAAAGTCGCTCACGACGCTGGGATTCCTCTTGTCATCGATAATACCCTTCCTTCTCCTTATCTAGTGCGTCCGATCGATTTTGGCGCAGACATTGTGGTTCATTCTCTTACCAAGTTCTTGGGAGGACACGGGACTTCTATCGGAGGGATCATCGTAGATTCCGGTAAATTCAATTGGGGAAATGGCAAATTCAAGAACTTCACCGATCCCGATCCAAGCTATCACGGTCTGAAATTCTGGGATGTATTCGGTAAATTTGAACCGTTTGGCGGAGTGAATATTGCATTCATCATCAAAGCGAGAGTACAAGGACTTAGGGATTTGGGACCTGCCATCTCTCCTTTCAACGCCTTCAATATTCTCCAAGGAATCGAGACTCTCCCATTGAGAGTGACCCAACATTCCCAAAATGCGCAGAAGGTAGCTGAATTCCTTTCTAAGCATCCTAAAGTTACTTGGGTGAACTATCCAGGTCTCACTACCGACAAGAACTATGCTCTTGCGAAGAAGTATCATACCAGAGGACTTTTCGGCGCGATCGTAGGCTTCGGTGTTAAAGGTGGGATCCCGGAAGCGAAAAAGCTGATCGACGGGTTGGAATTATTCTCTCTCCTTGCAAACGTGGGAGATGCTAAATCCTTAGCGATCCACCCAGCTTCTACCACTCACCAACAGTTGAGTCCGGAAGAGCAATTGAGTAGCGGTGTGACTCCTGAGTTCATTCGTCTATCCGTTGGTCTGGAACATATCGACGATATCCTTACGGATCTCGATGAAGCTTTGAAAAAGGTGTGACTTTCGACTCGATCAAAAAAATCGTCTAAAAACAGGCCACTTTCCCGTTTTCTCTTCAAACTTGTTTGAAGGATCCGAAAATGAGGAAAGTGGCTTCGGCTTTTGGTGGAAATCGAATGGATTTAGAGCGCTCAGTAGGAATCGTTGAAACAAAAACGGCAACCTTAGGCGATCTGCGCTTGGACAACGGCTCTGTCCTTTCCCCTACTCTAATCGCGTATGAAACGTACGGAACTCTTTCTCCTGCAAAAGACAATGCCATCTTGGTCTGTCATGCTCTCTCCGGCGACGCTCATGCCGCAGGATATCATTCTTCTTCCGAGAAACGTCCTGGCTGGTGGGACGATTATATCGGCCCTGGCAAATCTTTCGATACGAACCAATTCTTCATAATTTCGTCTAACGTGATAGGTGGATGCAAGGGATCTTCCGGTCCGATAAGCATCAATCCGGTTTCCGGTAAACCTTACGGGTCGAGCTTCCCTTTCGTGTCCATCAAGGATATGGTGGAGGCTCAGAAGCTTCTCATAGATTCTTTCGGGATCCAAAAATTATTCTGCGTGGCCGGTGGTTCCATGGGGGGAATGCAGGCTCTGCAATGGAGTATCTCCTACCCCGACTTCCTAACGAACTGTATTATTTTGGCATCTTCTCCCGAACATTCCGCGATGCAGATCGCATTCAATGAAGTGGGAAGACAAGCGATCCTTTCCGATCCGAATTGGAATAACGGCTTGTACGAAGACAATGCCTCTCCTCGAAAGGGCCTAGCTCTTGCGAGAATGGTGGGCCATATCACTTACCTTTCGGACGACAAGATGAGGGAGAAATTCGGCAGGAACCCTCCTCGAGGAAACCTATTGAATTCCGACTTTGCTGTGGGAAGCTATCTCATCTACCAAGGGGAAAGTTTCGTAGATCGTTTCGACGCGAACTCGTATATCTATGTTACCAAGGCTCTGGATCATTTCAGTTTAGGCAAGGGCCAAGAACTTACCAAAGCATTGAGTCCCGCTCAGTGTAGATTTTTGATCATCTCTTATAGTTCCGATTGGCTGTATCCCCCCGCTCAGTCCAGGGAAATCGTAAAGAGCCTGGAAGCCGCAGACAAAAGAGTCTTTTATGTGGAGCTAAATACCAAGGAAGGACACGATAGTTTTCTTCTTCCAAACGCTAAGCAGGAAGATGTGATCAACGGATTCTTAAAAATGCCGGTGGATGAATGATCGCTTCTAAAGTTTTAAGCAGCAAAACTCTTCGAGAAAGACCGGACTTCGCTTATATTCTGGATACGATCTCTCCCGGCTCCCGAGTTCTCGACTTGGGTTGTGGGAACGGTGACCTTCTCTATCTACTCAAGCAAAAAGGGATCCGAGGCCAAGGGATCGAGAAAGACGAAGACGCGATCGTGGAATGTATTCGTAAGGGGGTCTATGTCCATCACGGAGATATAGATGAAGGTCTCAGTCACCATGAGGACAAGAGATTCGACTATGTGATCCTGAACCAGACCATCCAAGAGACCAGACATCCGGGAGATATCATCAAAGAAGGTCTCCGTATCGGAAAAAGGGTCATCATTGTATTTCCGAATTTCGGATATTGGGAAGTCCGATTTAGGATCCTATTCCAGGGGAAGACTCCTGTTACGGACCTTCTTCCCTATCGTTGGTTCAACACTCCGAACTTACATTTTCTTTCCGTTCTAGACTTCGAGGAGTTTTGCCAGATCCGAGGATTTACGGTCGAAGATAAAGCTTTCTTCACGGACCTGAAACAGGTGCGGTTCCGAGCAAATTTCTTCGCCAAGCTCGCACTCTTTCAAATTCGATAAGAGGTATGCGAGGAACTGAGCGGATAGTTCCCACATGATTTTGTTCGAGAAAATTTGTGATTGTGAGATTTAAGGATTTCTGATATACGGGACGAGCTTCTCCCACAGGCCACTCCCCCCTACCCGAAGATGGGTGGGGGCCACGCTCAGCCAACCTCAAGCCACTGGCACTTTACCTGCTCTCTCTAATGCCTGATCGATCAAGGATTGATATAACTCTTCGATCGGGATCCCTGCTGCCTTTGCTTGCTGAGGGATTAGGCTTGTCTCTGTCATTCCAGGAAGAGTGTTCGTTTCTAATACAAAGGGGACCCCGTCTACAAGAATGAAATCCGTTCTGGAATACGCTTCGCAACCCATGGTCTTATGAGCGAGGATCGATTGTTCTTGGATCTTTTGGATGATTGGCTCCGGCAAACGAGCAGGAGTGATCTCTTGCGAAAGTCCCGGTTTGTATTTGGATTCCACATCAAAGAATTCCCCACCTGGAATGATCTCCGTGGGAGGAAGCGCCCTTGCGATTCGCTTATTTCCCTCTTTCTTTTCCCAAACACCGCAGGAGACTTCGGTTCCTTTTAAGAATTTCTGTAAGATCGCGTGGTCTTCTCGCTCGAAGAATTCCGGAAGTCGTCTCTCCAAATCTTCTGCAGTATTGATCCGAAAGGTATGAAAACTGGAACCTCCTTCCACAGGCTTTAGAAAAAGAGGATATTCTAGATCCAAGGTTTCGACCAAAGTCGGATTCTCTAGAAAATCTTTTTTACGCAGTTCCCAAAAAGGAGCGACCGACATTCCCGCTAAATGGAATAAGCGATTAGCGCGTATTTTATCCATGGCCAATGCGGAAGCTTTCACATCCGAGCCTGTAAAAGGCAGCCCGAGTACTTTCAAGAATCCTTGTATAGAACCGTCTTCTCCGCTTGTTCCGTGTAGACCTAAAAAGACCACATCACAGTCCAAGGAAGTAAAGTTAGAGGCACTCACTCCGTGCAATTCTTCGAATTGTTTTAAATATAATTCCGGATTCCCGTTTGCTCCTTCGGGAAAAATAGGTCGATATTCTTTAGGGATCACCCAACGTCCTTCCCTGGAGATGAGAATGGGTTTGACCGAATGTCCCATGGAGGCCAATGTCTTACTTATGAAAGTACCCGTTCTGAGGGAAATTTCGTGCTCCGTCGACGTTCCTCCGAATAATACCGCTATCTTCAATGGTTACCCCTATTCTCCCTGTTTAGGATCTGTTCGGAAGAATGTTGCATAAGAATATTCTCCTTATCCTTTTTTTCCTGTTTTGTACGGAAAGCGTATTTTCTGAATTTCCTTTTAAACCGGTTTCTCCCTACCCCTCCGAGTACAAACAATTCTGGTTCTTGTACCAATCCGAAAAACGATTGGGAGAAGAAGAACAAATTTACCGTCCCTTCTTCTCCACATACACCGAGACCAAATCGAATTATAAGTACAGAACCTTTTTATTCCCTATATTCTATTCGGAGCAGACCGATTACTGGAGGGTTTGGTCCTTCTTATTCTTTATTAGCGGAACGGAATCCTTTCACGATGATATTGGCTGGGACGAGGACACCCTCTCTCCTCTTCTCGTATGGGGAAAAGGAGAAACGGTAAGAGAATCCTACTTCGGTTTTTTTCCATTTTACGGAGGAATGAGAGGAAAGATCGGTTATGCGGAACTGAACTTTGTCCTCTTTCCTTTCTACACGAGTTGGAAGCATAAGAATTATACTGCGCGAAGTATTTTTTGGCCTCTCATCATGTGGGGAGGCTCGGAAGTCAGGGACGATCTTCGGTTCCTTCCCTTCTATTCTCAAAAGGTGCATAAGGGAAAATATGAGCGTTACTCTGTCCTCTGGCCATTCATTCAATGGGGGAATATCAATCAGGACAAGAGAGAACCGTTCTCTTATCTCATGCTCTGGCCGTTCTATTCTTCTAAGAGTTCGGAATATGGGAATATGAAGGCGAAAGCATTCTTCTGGCTGCCGATCTTCGGCTCCCTATTCTCCTACGGATACGATAAAAGGACTCACGAAAAGGATCTAAACATATTCTTTTTCATTTTTCAATACGGTCAGAACGACGATGAAGATTATAGAAAATTAATATTCTTCCCTTTTTACGGATATTATAGGTTCGCTTATAAAGAGACCCGCTTCCTTACTCCGTTCTATTTCCGTTTGAGCACGGACAGTTATCATCTCAAGTCTTCTGAGACCTATTTCATTCCCTTCTGGTGGAGGACGAACCGCACCTATGTACAATGGGGAAGAGAGGAAAACTATTATAAACTCTGGCCCTTCTTCCGTTGGCATGAGGACAGGGACGGAAATCTTACTTGGAATTTCCTTTCCTTATTTCCCATTAAATCGGAAATTGTGGAAAGGATCTGGGATCCGGTCTGGTCTATCGTAGAGTACCAAAGGCTCGCGAACGGAGAGAAGCGTCTTTCCTTCCTGATGAGACTGTACACCCAAAGATGGAGTAAGGATGAATTGCATATCCATATTCCTTTTTTGGTGGAATACAGCAATACTCCGGAAAAGATCTCCTACCAGTTCCTCTACGGTCTTTTCGGAGTAGAGAAAGATAAAGAAAAGACAACGGTGCAAATTCTTTGGTGGATTAAAATATAATTCCGATGCTGGGATCCTTAAAAGAAAAAACAAACGATACTCTTTACGCAGCCGGTTACACAATCGTTCTCATCGCGGAGACCTTCCTAAATCTAAGATTCGCAGTAGAGAAACGAAAAGAGATCCTGGACCAGATGTTCATCTCCGGAGTGGGAAGCCTTTTCGTGGTTTCCGTGGTGGCCATCTTTACGGGAATGCTTCTCACATTGAATACCGGTCTTGGATTAAAGGACTTCGGCGCGGAAGGCCAAGTAGGTCTTCTTCTTACGATCACTCTCACCAGGGAAATGTCTCCCTTCATGACTGCATTGATCCTAGCGGCATCTATTGGTTCCGCGATCGCGGCAGAGATAGGCACAATGAAAGTTTCCGAAGAGATCGACGCCCTGGAAGTCATGTCCATCGATCCGGTTCGCTTTCTCGTATTTCCGAGAGTATTAGGTTTTTCTTTAATGGTTCCGATCCTATGCGTTTACTCCACCATCCTTGGCACCTTGGGCGGCGCCATCGTAGCTCACTATCAGCTAGGTCTGGAATTCATCGTATATTTCCAAGACGTGTATGAAAGGATCACTTCCATTCCCGGCTTGAAGGATGTGTATACCGGGCTTTTTAAAGGTTATGTTTTTGGTCTTATCATTTCTTCCATTTCCTGCTCTCACGGTCTGCGTACGTCCGGCGGTGCCATTGGTGTGGGAAGAGCGACTCGGGAATCTGTGGTCACTTCCTTTCTCATGGTGATCTTCTTCGGTTATGTGATCACCGCTATTTTTTACAGGCAATAGTCTATGGAAGAATTCGCAATAGAACTCATCAATCTTCATAAAGCCTTCGGGGAGAGAAAGATCCTAAAAGGAATGAACCTCCAGGTCAAGAAGGGAGAAACTCTAGTCATTCTGGGACCCTCCGGTACTGGAAAATCCGTCACCTTGAAACATATCACAGGGCTCCTAGATCCGGATGCAGGAGAATGTAGGATCTTCGGCGAAAAGATCTCGGGAGCGGAGATCCAAGACAGGGAACGGATCCGCGCTAAGATGGGAGTCTTATTCCAGTCAGGAGCGCTCATCAACTGGATGACCGTATTCGATAATGTTGCCCTTCCCCTCCGAGAACATAAACTCTATCCGGAAGAAGAGATCCAGAGGATCGTGGCCGAGAAGTTGAGACTTGTGGATATGACCGTCGCAAAGGACAATTTTCCGAACGATATTTCGGGAGGAATGAAAAAGAGAGCCGGACTCGCGAGAGCAATTGCGACCAATCCGGAGATCATTCTGTACGACGAACCTACCTCCGGTCTGGATCCTGTTATGTCAAACGTGATCAATGAGCTCATTCTCAGGATCCGAAAAGAAACGGGAGCCGCGCAGGTTGTGGTCACTCACGATATGTCCAGCGCGTACATGATCGCCGACCGGATCTCATTCTTTTACGGCGGACAGGTATTATTTACCGGAACTCCCGCAGAAGTCCAGAATTCAGACAACGAATTTGTTCGTCAGTTCATACATGGGCATACCAAAGGCCCTATGATTCTTGAAACCAAAAAATGAATCCGGGGTCAAATGAGAATATTTCGGGACAAAAATCCGATACTTATTATATAGAGTCCTTTAACAAATGAGTTCCTTTCGATATCTTTTAGTCGGCGCGATTTTCTCCGTCGCTGTTGTTGTGGTAGGTTATTTCACCGTAATGACAGAAGGCGGTCCTGTACAAAAACGGGGAGAATTCCTAAGGATCAATTTTAAGAATTCGGAAGGGATCAAGGTCGGGAACAAGGTCACAGTGCAAGGCGTTCCATTCGGCTATGTTTCCAATATCCGTCTCATTCAGATAGATGAGAATGGAGCGGTACTTCCTGCCGGAGAAGTAGGAGTCGCGACAAGGGTAGAAGTTACCATTCTATTGAAAGAGCCCTTGAGAATGTACGAGAATTACGATATCACGATCCGTAACGAAAGCCTTCTTTCCGGAAGGGTGATCTCCATAGATCCTGGGACTTCCGAGTCCGCGGATGAAAGAGGTCCAGCTAAAACCTTCCCGGTTGTAGACTATAAGGCGGGCGCTTCTCTCAAAGGAAGGGTACTCCAAGATCCTTTGGTCTCTCTTTCCGAATTGATCGCAGAGAACAGGGGAGATATCCGCAAAACCTTCTCCAATGTCGCCGATATCACTACCAAGATCAATAGTGGGGACGGAACCCTCGGAAGGTTGATCAACAGGGACGATCTTCACACCAATGTAAATACAGTGCTCACGGATGCACAGATCGTATTAAGGGAATTGAGAGAAGGCCTAGAAGATACGAGAGAGCAGGCTCCGGTCACAAGCTTTATTCGCGCCGCACTCAGTTCCTTCTAACAGCCTTTTTCTTGCAAAAACTTCCGAACTCATAGATCCTTTCTCTATGTCTGAACATACAATTGCAATCTTAGGTACCGGTATTATGGGAAGAGGGATCGCAAACAATCTCTCTCAAGCGGGGCATTCTCTTCATCTATTCGCGAGGACCCCTGAGAAGATCGCCGACATGGAATCGCCTACTCGGAAAGTATTCGGGGATATCTATGCGGCGGCGAAGGATTGCGAGATACTCATCCTCTGCCTAACCGATGATACTTCCGTAGAAAGCGCAGTCTTTCAGTCAAAATTGCTGGAAGCAAAACCGAAATATGTGATCGATATGGGGACCACTTCCCCTTCTCTTACCCAAAGACTTGCGGAGGCATTCCAAAAGAAAGGTGTGAAATTCTTAGACGCTCCAATGACAGGTTCCAAGAACGCAGCGAGAGACGGTCAGATCTTATTCATGATCGGCGCGCATTCCCAGGAAGAGATCTCCGAGATCCATTTTGTTTTGGATATCTGCGGTAAGAATATTGTGTATTGCGGTAAGGTAGGAGACGGGCAAAAGGCGAAGATCGCGTTGAATATGGTACAAGCAGGCATCTTTCAGATCTATATGGAAGGATTCCTTTTAGCTGAGAAGCAAGGGATCTCTCCCGAGATCTTAAAAGAGATCATCCAACAATCTGGTGCAAAATCCGGGATCAGCGATTTCAAATTTCCTTTCGTATTCTCGGGGAATTATGAAACTCATTTTGCATTAAAGAATATGCATAAAGATCTGAGACACGCACTTGCTCTCGCTTCTGAAACGAATACAGTCCTTCCCCTTTCCTCTCACTTGGATCCGATCTATCAGTCTGGGATCGAAGCAGGACTCGGGGAGAAGGACTATTGTAGCTTAAACGAGGTTACTGCGCGGATTCGGCCGGCCAAATAATGGTTTCTATCAGACCGGAACCGTCTTCCTTCATCCTAAGCTGGACTTTAGCTCCGGGTTCTCTTAACTTGGCATCCCATTCCTTTGCCTTCTCTTCCGGAATATAATATTTACGGAATGGATACTCGAATCGACCGTATTTGCAGCTTCCTTTGATATAGGTCCAACATTTCAGGATCTCTCTTTCGGAAGGACTGCAATCGGCCAAATACTTTGCCTCATAGGATGAGGGCTCTCGACTCTCGAAGCAAACGCAGGAACCGTATTCGGAAGATTGCAATTTCACTCCTGTCTCTCCTGATAAGGAAGAAGTGTTCGAGTCCTCATTACATACGCTTTCCGAATAACTAGGATCGATCTGAAATCTTAAAAAATGCCCCGATAGTAGGTCTCTTGGATCATAACCTGTGATCGGAAGGATCAATACCTTACCGTTCCTTAGATCTATCTCTCTCTCCAGAGTTAAGGAACCAAGAACCAAAATCGGAAGAAAGATAGAAAGCAAAGCTCCGTAGAATCGTTTCATAGTCCTAGTTCCTCCTCAGGAAAGAGTTGATTTGCCTTGATCCGTATCTTCTCTCTCAGTCTGAAAATGAGGGCGCTAAATCCTAAAATGAAGATGCCGGAGATGATGAGACCGACTCCAGTATCGAGCAAGGTCCCGAACACTTCCAGGTAGGCGACTACGAACCGGATCCCGATCACAGTTAAGCAGAGATCGAACCATCTTCTGGATTGGAAGAATACGAATGTCAAAGGGAACCAGGCAAGAAAGAAGTAAAAGATCGCCGGGAACTTACCTGCCCAATGAGTGAGTTGCGGATAATTGAGTAAACCCAAGAATATCCCGGAAATACTGAAAAGCACTAGCTTTCTTGCAGAGAAGCGCTTTCTGAATAAACGACCTCCCAAAAGGAAAAGCAAAGGAAGAATCGTAGGCACATACCAAGGGAACGGAAGAGTAAAATAATTCCCTGTCAGATTCGTTTCTTTTACGGAATCATAGGCAGTCAGAAAAGTTCCTAAGACGGAAGAGTATATGAAGTAAAACAAATACCAAACTAGGAACGGATTGGCAAGAATAGACCTCCTGTCTTCGCCCGACTCCATTCTCTTGTCCAAGAAAATGCTGATCGCACCGAAGACCCAAGACAACCAAAATGCCATTAAATAAATATAATATTCTCTTTGTCCGGAGAGCATATCGAGATCGGCAAGCGCGTAAAAGAGGGCAAATCCGAAGGCTGCTATCCAAAGATGGAGCAAAATCCTTCCGGGATAGAAGAATAGCAATAGAAAGGTCATCCCACACCAAAGAGCGATTGCCTCGTAGAATTTTCCTTGGGTATGATAGATCTGAGAAATGAGACCTATATTCGCCAAACAAAGGGCACTAAATAGTAGCACGAGCAAATATCGAATAGAAGAATTCCAGAACCCCCTTCTCTCCGAATATAGGATCAATAAGGCAATCCCGATTAACACGGAAAAGCTGACGAATAATTTTACAGAATAATGGATCTGATCCCAGTTTGCTGCTACGAGCGCGATCACTCCTAACCCTAAGACAACAATACCTAGAGCTAAGAACGAATAAAATGCGTATGGGATCTTTTTTGCATTTTCAAATGCGAAAATTGCATCTGCCTGCTCTTTATTGATGAGGCCGGCATCCATCCAGATCTTTAATTTTCCCTTCCAATTCATGGCCGTCTATTTCCGGCCTTCGAAAGGAAAGAGTCAACTCTCTTTCTAAAATGCTTTTCTTATTCAAAAAGCAAAGCCCGTCTTCGGATCTATTTAACAGAGTGAAACAATTCGCTCATATTGTTCCGAAAGAAGGAATCAGTGATCCCAGTCTTCCCGAGGAGTTTACTCTGCTTTCTCTCCTAAATACTGAGAGATCTTGGATCGGTATCTTTCTCTAAAAAAAGATTTCGGATTCGGTTTAGGGATCTTAGCCTCTTTCAACCTTCTTTCATTTTCTGCGATCCGTTCTTCGTCCATTGGGTGAGTACTTAAATACTTTTCCAAGGGAAGATTCGTATCTTGTACATCTCCCTGCTCTTTTCGCCAGACTTGGATGTCCTTAAAGAATTCTGAAATGGCTCCCGGATAATACGGAGTAGATCTCATGTATCGGAAACCGAACTCGTCCGCTTCTTCTTCTGCGGATCTACTATTCGCTAGACTAAGTAAATTCGTGGAAAGACCAGCCAAGTTTGCCGCATGCTGTGCTAGTTCAGAACCCAAAACATAAGAAAGAGTCAGATACAATCCGTAATACAAAGCGATCGAAGTGGATAACTGTTTGGTAGAATGCCTTCTCTCCGCGTGAGCGATCTCGTGCGCCAAGATGCCGGCTAGTGTAGCTTCATTCTTTACGAAATGCAAAAGCCCAGTGTAGACGAAAATATATCCGCCAGGGGCACAAACCGCATTGATCGTATCGTCATCTTTTAATAAGGTCACCTTATAGGGAAATTCATCCTTATAACGGATCTCCTTGGATTTCAGGATCTTATCCGTAATGGACTGTACGTAATTCTGAAGCTCCTGGTTCTTGTAGACCTTAACATTATTCTCCCCTTGGACAACTGACTTAAAAAAGCGCTCTCCCAGGAATTTGTCGATTTCCAACGGAAAGGCGATATCTACAAGCCATCCACAGTTCTGAAAAGAAAATGCAATAGTAACGATTAGAAAATATTTCCGGATTGCGATCAGTTTCATTCTTCCCTTTCTTATTCGGAAAAAAGTCGGATCTCATATCCTGCGTAAGCCCGGATATTGATCACCGTATCTTCGAATAGTAAATATTGCCCCTTGATCCCGATCAGTCTGGAATCGATCTCCGTTTCCTTGTCCGGAGAAAAGGACTTTGATTTTTTAGGATATTCTAATATAGGATAACTTAATTTAGTCACCGAGGTAGTGTCCAATTCTGTATAAGGGACTCCCAGATCCCAGGAATCGAGCACGGCCAATAGTTCCTTCTTCTTGGAGACCAGGTCATATGGACCTGAATCCTCGGTTACCATCTTCTGCCATTTGGTTTTATCATCTATCACAGTAGTGAATTGTTTCTCTATGAGTCCGGCGTCCCTTCTGGAAGTTACTTCTAAGAGTGGAATGGCTTCTTGCGCTCCCTGGTCCACCCAACGATTCGATACAGGATTCTCTCGAGTGATCCCCACCTTCAGTCCGCTCGTATTTGCTAAATAGAGAGTATGTTTCTGAAAGCAGTAACCTTCTCCCCATTCCGGTTCCCTGCAAGTTCCCAAATGAAAATGGCAGGTCTCAGGACGAAGAATGCAAAGATCATTCTCCGCTAGCGTCTGAAAACAGGAGAAGCAGGCTCCTTGGTTAAAGCTCTTACTGGTTACTTTTCCGCAGTGAACGCAGCGGATCTTTCCTGTAAACGCAAGCTTTACTTTTTTACCGACGAGTTTACCGACCTGAAAATTAGGAGAAGTTAATATTGCTTCCTGTTTTCCGGCTTCATTAGAAGGATAAGTCGCTACAACCCAGATATATTCCACCGGATCGATCCCTTCGTGATCCAACATTCTTAGGAAACCGTGGGAGAGTTCCTTCATGGAAAGAAGTATTCCTTTCCACCTAAAGGCCGCAAGCGGGAATCTACTTTTACGGAAAGGATTGTGCTTAATTCCTTGCCTTTCCAATCAAAAACTACAATCGAATCCCCGAAAGAATAATGGCTCAATCTTCCATCCGTATGATAATACAGATGAAGATCCCCTTCTCCATTCTGTCCCGGTATCAGAAGAACACCCTTACCTGCCAAGGTGGAGCCTTCGTACCATTTCACATGGATCGGAAGTTTTTTCGGGACCGAAACTGCCGGATCGGGAGAGCTCGCCGTGGATATAGGCAGGGATCTCTGAGAAGGAATACTAGAAGATGCCGGAGCGCTTGCTTGGGAACCGTTGGGAGATTCGGCAGCTTTCGATTTTTCTGCCGAAGCATTTTCCGACGGAGTCGCCGGATTTTGAGAAGAAGAAGACGTATTCCCTTCTCCGCTTGCAATTTGGCTAGACTTAGAGTTCGATCCGGAAGAATGATCTTCTAAACTGCTGACCCGAAGAAGGGCGCATTGAAAATTCCCTTCTAGTTTCGGAAAGTCTTCCCCACAAGGAATTTCTCTCAAAGTAAATTCCTGATCAAAATGGGAGACTCCGGTCCTGACACTTTGCGCAATCTTTGCAAATGCGTAGAATTTTAATCTTCCCAGAACTTCTTTTAATCCGTAATCCTTCCAGCCGGTTTGTGTTTCCGCTCCAAGAGAGAAGGCAAATAAAATAGGAACAATCAGTAAGGCACGTTTCATGTCTCTTATTTCGAAATTTTCCTAGAAAACCTTAGTACAGCAGATACTTTTGTATCATCTTGTTTGTGGAAGACTCCGACTCGGAATATCCTGCCTTGAATTCCTCATAGGTTTTGCCGGCATCGATGGATTCTCTCATCCTTTCAGTTCCCCAAAGAAAATCTATATTGTGGGTTCCGTCCGGATATTGCCTCCATTTGAAATCCTTATAATGTTTCTTTAAAATAGTCATTAGATTATAGGACATTTTGAGCGGGTCGTATTTTTTGTTCACGATCGTTAAGCGAAGTCCTCTGCAGATCTGTTCTTTGAACGGTCCAAAGGTAGGTTTAAAATATACGCTTTGGTAGTAATAGTCGCCCTTGCTATCCTCGTTTAGTTCCGGAATGATCTGATCGGGCTCGTTCATCCAAGGAGCTCCGAAATATACGAAAGGAGCTTGAGTCCCTCTTCCTACGGAGACATTCACTCCTTCCAATAGAACTAGACCGAGATAATTCCGAGCGGAATCCAACATAGGCAAGTTGGGAGAAGGAGTCGACCAAGGGATGCCCTCTCTTTCCCAATCGAAACCTCTCTTTAAGTTTTCCGGAGAAACGATATCGAGTTTAACCTTATTCGAGAGATACTCCCCATTATAAAAAGCGGCTGCCTCTCCTATAGTCATGCCGGTAAAGAAGAGTGAAGGAAATTCACCAGCAAAGTTTAGGAATTTCTTTTGGATGCCTTCTCCTCTTGCTCCCAGATACATGGCTGGATTCGGATGATCCAAAACGATGAATCGGATATTCGGTTCGGGTAAATTATCCATCAAACGTTTCAAAACGCTTAAGTAAGTGTAGCAACGCATACCCATATCCGCAACATCGAATACGACTGCATCTGCTCCCTTCAAGATCGCCGGGATCTCTGCATTCTTTACTTTATAAATATGATAGATAGGCAGCTGGAAGGTTTCGTCTACTGTGACCGGAGACTTGCTAAAATCTTCTTCTAAACCAAGGAAGCCATGTTCCAAGCCGATCAGATGCTTGATCTTAACCTTCTTATCCTTAAATTCTTTTAGGATCTTTTCAGGATATCTACCTATACCCGACGGGTTTGTAACAAGAACGACAGATTTCCCAGCAAGAGTCGGCAACACTTGCTCGTAAAACGAAACTTCGGCAGGGATGATATTGGATTTGGAGATATGCTTTCTGGAAGAAGCTTCAGCGCAGGAGTCGGAGAATATTGTCAGAAAAAAAATGAGTAAAGTTAGGATTTTTTTGTTTCTTTCTTTGAACCGCATGTAAGATACCTTATTTGTTCAGTAAATAGACAGAATTCAATTCATCAAGGAGAAAAAGGAAGCGATATGGCAAAGCTGCCCATCCTGCGGGGTACCGCTCTCACACTCATTTTAGGTTTCACTTTTGCATGCGCCACCGGAGGAGGATCCGGTCGTAAGAAAAAGGAAGAGTATACTAGAGAAGGAAACACAGTCACCGTGATCGGAGAGGCTCCGATCTATAACGGGGACAAGACCAATGCAAAACAACGAGCGATCAAAGATGCAAAGATCAATGCTGTTCGTAAAGTTGTAGGCGAGGAAATTTCCAACAAAAGCCAGGCTTCCGACGGAGAAAGCTTAGGTTCTAGCCTACTTTCCAAGACAGATGCTTTCGTAAAGACCTATGATATCGTCGATGAAACCGAAGGCAAGATCGACACCCAACCCATTCTCAAGCTCACAGTTCGTTGCACAATCGAAGACTCTAAACTTTCTACCGCTGTAGACTCTCTTCTAGCGGACGTTGGAAATCCTAGAGTAGTGATCCTGATCCCTTCTAAACTTGCAGGACAACCTGTTGCTCCTTTGAGCACAAACAATATCGCTGAAGCGGAAGTGATCAAAGGACTGAAAAAAGCAGGAAACAAGATCGTTGATCCAAGCTCTGCTTCTAAAACTGTAAAACCTTCCGCAGTGAATGCGGATGCAGTTGCTTCTATCGATTCCGGTTCTGCGATCATCCAGCAAGCCGCAGCTTCCGGCGCAGAAGTATTGTTAGTCGGAACAGTTGAGACCGAAGACCAAGGCCAGGTAACGAACGTTGGCGGAAAGAATTTAGACAGACCTATTTTCAGCACCGCAGCCACAGGTTCTTACAAGGTAGTTCTACTTTGGGGAGACGGCAAGATCGTCGATTCAGGAACTGCTGACGGTCGCGGCGCGGATATTACTCAAAAAGTATCCCGTGAAAAAGCGATCTCTAACTGGGCGGAAAGCGTAAGCAAGAAAGTAAGCAAACAACTCAAAGAAGAATGGTTTAACCTGACTGAGAATAATACCATTATCCTTAAGTTTACCGGATTGAACGCTGATGAGGCTACTAAGTTCAAAGACGATCTGACAGAATTTACTGCTGCGAAAGACGTAAACGTTAGAACTTCCGATGTGAACGGTTCCGAGTGGGAAGTAACCTACCCTGGAAAAGACGCTCTTTTCATGGACGAATTAGTCTATAAAAAAGACAGAGGATTCGGCTTCTTGGCAAGCAAGACCCTAAACGTTAAATCCGCTTCCAGAGGAGTGGTAACTTTAGAGTTCGTTCAGAACAAATAATCGAGATCACCTTTCGATAAGAGAAAGCCGACTGGGAACAGTCGGCTTTTTTATTTTCAGACCTTACTTCCAGCCCTCATTTTCTCGTATTCCAATTCATATTTCAAGAAGTTCTGCCAGAACTTAGGAACCGGTTGCTTGTAGAGTTTCGAAACAAGAATGTCCAGGTGGGAATGCCAGCCAGCCGAGATCAGCAGTCTTACACCGTCGTCCACTAGTTTATAATGTCTTAATGTAAGAAGAACATCCTCTCCCTTTTCCACTAGCTCGATGTTTACTTCCGAATCTGGTGCCCAAGTGATGGTTATAGATCTAGGAGGATCGATAGCCACTACTGTCTCATCCCCATAAACACCGTTTTCCATCTGTTTGAATTTATCAGGATAGGTCTTCTCATCCGAAAGAGAGGAATGAAGAAAGTGGAATCTGACTTTCCCACCTACTTTTAATTCCATGGGACCGCTCGCAAGCCAGGTTCCCCTCTTTTCAGAATCCGTAATATACTCCCAAACCGTCTCGATGGGTCCCGGTAATAATCTTTCGAAACGCACTTCTGCGTTTGACACATCGGTCCCGTGCGCTTTATTAATAGATAGATTCTCCATACTATCTTCTCCCTTTCTTCAATTTGTTCGCCTTCAATTCTCTCTCCAGAGCATCCAATCGGCCTTCCCAGAAGGTTTTAGCCCGATCGATCCAATCCTGGATTTCCTTCCAACCTTTGTAGTCCAAGGAATGCATCCTCCTCTGCCCATCTATGCGGACTTGGATCAAATTACATTCCCTCAAAACCTTCAAATGCTGGGAGATCGCGGCGGAACTGATATCGAAATGCCCCGCTATCTCTCCTGCCCCCTTTTCCCCGTCAAAAAGAAGTTCTAAGATCTTTCTCCTGGTAGGATCCGAAATCGCATCTAATGCCTGCATGCCCATATATTTAAGCTATAACTTAATTAAGTCAATACTTAAATATATGGATTTTACAAATTCTTCTAAAAAAAGGAGGGGAAGATTCGAAAGAAAACCAGGGATTTTGGCACGAAAATGGAAAAATCGAACGAGAAAAAGTAAGACCTGCTCCGCGATAAATAAGCAAAATTTTACTAGTGAGCGGTTTAGAAAAAAATGGATTGGACGACTATAAAATCAGCCGAGGCGTTCCAGAGAGGAAAGATATTATAAATTTCTAACTTATTTAGAGATCTCGATCAAGAATCATTCGGATAACGGATTGGATCAGAGACTAATCATAAAAAAAGCCACCGAGAGCAATCCCTCTCCCGGTGGCATTTTATCTTCCCAAAGACTTACATTTGGAGAAGCTTAAGGACCGAATTCGGTTTCATATTGGCTTGCACTAACATCGCCGTACCACTCTGCACGAGTATTTGTTTTGTGGTTAGCGCAACCATTTCCTCCGCCATATCAGCGTCACGAATTCTAGACTCGGAAGCTTGCATATTCTCATATGCAGCCATGAGTCCTTTCGCGGAATATTCAAGCCTATTGAAGTAAGCTCCCATATCCGCCCTCTGCTTCATGATCTTTCCGAGCGCCGCATCGGCTAAGCCGATCACGTCATTCGCTTCTCCAGGAGAAGAGACCGCAATCGGTCTACCATCTGCCTTGGTCAGCTTCAGAGCCCGGGAAGTCATAGTTCCAATGAAGAACCTTTCCCTTTGGTTCTGGTTCGGTCCCATATGGAACCACATAGAAGCTCTTTTGGAACCTCTAGCGAAATCTCCTTCGAATAGTTTGAAACGGTTGAACTCAGCTTGAGAAGCAATCCGATCCACTTCATCGACTAAGGCAGAGACTTCTACCTGAACCAATTGTCTGTCTTCAGGGCTGTAGATCCCATTCGAGGTTTGGATGGCCAAAACCCGGATCCGTTGAATGATGTCCGAGGTCTGCTGAAGGAAGCCTTCCGCAGTCTGGATGAAGCTCATTCCGTCTTCCGTATTTCTCTCCGCTTGCCTCAGACCGTTGATTTGGGTCCGAAGTTTCTCGGAGACAGCCAAACCAGAAGCATCGTCACCAGCTGAGTTGATCCTCATTCCGGAAGACAAAGCTTTCATGGTTTTATCCACAGCTTGCTCGTTGAACTTCAGAGAGCGGTGAGAATTCACCGCGCTCAGGTTGTGATTGATAATCATCCTACACTCCTTGTAGAGATTTTCCGGAGGATCTCCCTATCCTCCGCGGACAATGGTCTGTCCGGTGCTCCGGGATGGACCCGGTCGGACCACCCGACAGGCCATTTCTCCCTCAAGAGTTTGGATGTTTTATCAACGCGAACATTCCCCGGATCTCTCCAAGGAAAAATCAACTTGCTACGAGCCCTTACGGACTCGGATTCGATCTCAAAAGGATTAACCTTAAGAAAAGGAACCGGAAAAAGATTGGGATTTCTTGTGAAGGCGCGACCATCCCAACGTTTTCCCCGTACCTCTTCAAGAGACGGTTGCCGGAAAACCGATGACGATCGGCGATGAAGGTTTAGAAAAGAGTTCTTACAAAAACTTTAAATACTTAGAATATTCAAGATCTGCGTTACACTCCGACAAAGTCGATTCTCAGTTATCCGTATCCGTTACTCAGAAAAGTTCCCAGCGCGGGAGCATTACTGCCCCCGCTGCCGGAAAGTCCTAATTACCTAAGTAACTGGAGGACAGACTGAGGTCTTACGTTAGCTTGCGCCAACATAGCAGTACCGGATTGTACTAAGATTTGGTTCTTAGTGAACGATACTGTTTCCTCTGCCATATCCGCGTCCCTGATTCTCGACTCTGAAGCTTGGATGTTCTCGTAAGCTACCATCAGGCCTTTAGAAGCATGCTCTAAACGGTTGAAGTAAGCTCCGAGGTTTGCTCTTTGTTTGTTGATCTTCATTAAAGCATCGTCCAAAAGTCCGATTGCTTCGTTAGCCCACTCTGCAGTGGACAGGGTCAACAGAGATCCGTCAGCTTTGATCAGGTTCAATGCCTTAGCGGTCATAGTTGCGATATAAACGCGTTCCCTCTGGTGCTGGTTCGGTCCGATGTGGAACCACATAGAAGCGGTTCTTGATCCGCGAGCGAAATCGCCTTGGAGCAATGCCATCTTGTTGAACTCTGCTTGGGAGGAAATGCGATCGATCTCATCTACGAGCTGAGAGACTTCCACTTGGATCATCTGACGGTCTTCTGCACCGTAGATACCGTTGGAAGATTGGATAGCAAGTACACGGATCCTTTGGATGATATCGTTAGTTTCCTGCAGATATCCTTCCGTAGTTTGGATCAGGGACATGCCGTCCTCAGTGTTTCTCTCCGCTTGGCGAAGTCCTTTCACCTGAGTTCTCATCTTCTCGGAAACAGCAAGACCGGAAGCGTCGTCGCCGGCACGGTTAATACGCATACCGGAAGAGAGAGCTTCCATGTTTTTTGCCACTTCGTTGTTCTGGAACTTCAGAACGCGGTGGGAGTTAATCGCGGCTAAGTTATGGTTAATGATCATTTGTTTCCTCCTTGAAACTTAAGATCATGAGCCCGGCATCCGTGCCGGGATCTTGCGCTGGTTTGGTTTTGGTCTTTTTTTATATATTTAAAATGAAGGTCTGAAATCCGGGAAAAACCTAGAATTCTGAGATTCCTTCAAATATATCTTCGGTGGGGAGAATGTCCGGGATTAATTTTCACGATTTCAGGATAAAATCGCCTATTTTCTCCGTTTTAAGCTTGTTTTTAGGTATTTTTGGCAGCAGGGCCAAAATGATTTAGGAGAATTTTTTAGAAAATTTTTCAGCCCATTTTGGGCTCATCTAAAGGTTCGAACGATTCGCAAATTTCCATAAGCATTTTTTTGGGGAATGAGGAAAAACCTCCTATCCCCTTCCCTTGCCCGATCTGGTCTGCATTTGCATTCCGCCCACCGACAAAATCAAAGCATACGCCAAGAATATCCCCAAAGAAGTGAGCCCAAGAATACTCGCAAGTTCCTTATTTCCCAAAACTGACTGGATCAATTTTAAAGAATCATAAAATAACGGCCCGGGATTCTCTATGATATCCCAGGAATTCCATCTATAAAATCTACCTATATAGATCCCGAAAGCCGCTACCGGCGCAACGAGAAGTATAAAGATCCATCCTGTAAATACGTTCATCTTATCGTTCAAGATCAGATGCATCATCCTCAAGGAAATAAGTCCTGAAAAGAAACCGTTCCAGGAAAAAGAGAAGATCAGGAATATATCGAACCAGATCGGGATAGAATGCCTTGGCTTCAAATGCACGAAATCGGTAACGATATAAGGAGCATTCGGGAAAAAAAGAAGCCAAATCGTGAGTAACAGAAAGAACAAAGGATCTATTCTTCTATTTCTCCATTCATAATAAATATAGGCAAAATATGCGACTCCAACAGGGATCATGGCTAAGATCAGGTTCCAGATTAGGAAATAATAACTCACCTTTTGCGAGATGAGGATCCGGATATGGATCAAGACCAGACTCAATACGCAGGAAATTGCCAGAGTAAATAGTTGGGAGAAAAAAGGGATCTTAAAACTAGCTTTCATAATATACGTTATTTATAATATATGAAGGGAGGGATCCCTCCCTTCTAGGTTTAGTCGAAATAGGTTAAACTACTTGTTTTTCTTTGGATCCGAAGGAATACCAATCTATCTTTCGGGTCAAATGCATCAGAACCGCAAGTAAGACGAAGATAGCAACCGATCCGAGCAAGAGAGAATTATCTTCCGAATCCAAGACAACATATAGGAAAGAATACAATCCGATATAGTATGCTCCGGCGAGAATCCCTCTCTTGACACTTTGAAGCACTGCCCCTGCGTAATAGGAAACGAGCCCGGATACTGCGATAGACGCTACTATATATGCCGGACCAAAACCTAATTGTTCCGAAAGCGATAAGGTGAGAATATAAAAGATCACCATCGCGGATCCGATCATCAGATATTGCAAAGGATGTAATATTTTTCCGCCGAATATTTCGAGCAGGAAGAACAGGGTGAAACTAGTTGCTAAGAATAAGATCGCATATTTCAAAGAACGATCCAATTTCAAATAATGATCCACCGGAACGATCAACCTCACTCCATACCCGGAGTATAGTATTAGTTCCATGGTATTCGAATCCATATAGGTGATCGTTTGCGGATAATTTCTTCCGAAATAAGAGGACTCCCATTCTGCCTGAAAACCGGACTCGGTAATATTTCGGGACTTGGGCAATATGGCTCCTTCGAAAGAAGGATCCTTCCAATCCGAAGACATATGGATCAAACTCCTTTTTCCAAGAGGGACCAAATACATGGATTCGGAACCTTTCACCGGAATTTTGATCTGGAACGAAAGAGGATGATTCGAACGAGAAAGATCATGCTTCGCATAAAGACCCGAATGAATAAAAGGAGAAGAAGAACCCGGTTGGAAAGTTTTTTCCTTACCGGCCACCACGAGTTCCAGATCGTTTCCAATTCCCTTCGGATCGCTGATGGAGACGATCAGCCTTGCATTTTCCCATTGGATCGACTTTGTACCGTTCGGGAAATCGGTACGAGAAGGAGTTTTAAAATTCCCTTTTATCTTTAGATCGCCGCTATACAGGATCGCTTCATAGATCCCGCGTTTTCTCTTTTCGGTCTTTAGATCCGTTTCCATATCCAATTCATCCGGTAAAAAATAGATCTCACCTTCAATTTCTGTGGATATACCGTCCTGATTCTTTTCAGAATAGAACGTATAAGGAACTACCAAAAAAGGCCCTGCGACAGTTTGGGGCATCCCCCACTTGGAACCTATTTCTTGGACAGAGGAACGGGCCCTCTCCTGCCTTTCCGATACTAAACCACCTACCATACCCAGTGGGATAAGGAAACCGAGCAACATGAGCCCTAAGATAAGGATCCTAAGATTCACGGAAGATTGGATTTTAAACATGATCAACTCCTATCCTCTAAAGTATGCAGGCTCTTGGTGAGGATAGGATGAGCGAAATATGAGGAATTGATGAGGATCCTAAGTTTGGGAACGTTTCGGGAAAAAAATCCGTGCGATCACTCCCTTCTCTCCTTTGTTCTGAATCTCTACTAAAGAATCGTGAAGTTTTGCGATCTCTCTCACAAAGGCAAGCCCTAGCCCGGAACTTTTCCTACCGGTATCCGGACGAGGTAAGGAATAAAATCTTTCGTAGATCCTTTCGAGCGCATATTCTGGAATTCCCGGACCAAAATCTTCCACCTCTAAAAAAGGAGCCCCCTCTTTGTATCCGGTACGGATAAAGATATTTGATCCGGCTTTCGAAAAATCAAAGGAGTTCTGCACTAAATTACGGATCGCCATATCCAGGAAAAGACGATTCCCTTCCACAGTAACTCTTGTTCCTTCTAAAACGATCTTAACGTTCTTACGCATGGATTCAGGGGATAGAGACTCGATCAATTCTCTGGAGATCTCGGCCAGATCCAGTTCTAAAGTCTTTTCGATCTGAGAAATATTTTCCAGAGCGCTTAGCTCTAGTAATTTTTCTATGATCATTTGGATCCTTCTTCCTTCGAGCTGGATATTAGAAAGAAGGGTCTGGACCCGATTCGGATCTTCCGAGATAAGCTCCGCAGAAGCCATTAAGGAAGAAAGAGGACTCTTGATTTCATGAGTCAAAGATTGTATATAGTTCTCTACATATTCCTTTCCGGCGATCTCTCTTACGAGCTGGTCCATCTCCTCGCCCAAGCCTCGTATTTCAGGAATTCCGATCTTAGGAAAGGATACCCTTTTTTTGGATCGCAAAGCGGAAACATATTCAGATAATTTACGGATCGGAGAAAAGATAAGATAGGCTAGTCCTATAAACAAAAATGCAATTGCCGAAGCGACAAAGATACTTAGATTGCGGAACTTGCTTGTAGCAGATTCGATGAATGGGATCACACTCATCTTCGGTTTGACGACCGTTAGAACTCCGACAATCCTCCCTGATTTTCGGATGGGCGCCGCAATGAATAACGCACCTTCTGGGTCCGTGGAAACCAATTTACTAGACCGCGCACCATATTTACCTTTTAAAGTCAGATACACATCGTTTTTTAAAGAATAATCCAATCCCTTTCTATTTGATTCGGAATCATAAACTACGATCCCATGCTCGTTCGTAACATAGAGTTGGAGATCCACCTTCTTCTTAGTGACTTCGAAAATTTTTGAGTTTAAGTCTTTAGCCCTCGCGTTCCTAAAAATAGGATCCAGAGTCCGATTCGAAAGCTCGCCCAAACCTAAATTAGGATGTTTTGATATTTCTTCTTCGAGGAGGGCAGAGAAAAGATTTGCGGTATCGTTAACGGATTCCTCTACGGTCTCCATATAGCGAGGGCGAATGGATTTTTCGATCTTATCTATGAAATAGTAATAACCGATCGAAAAGACAAAAAAAAACCGATTACGATCCGGATCCAGAGACTCATATATTTTCCTTTAGACCGTAACCCTGGCCTCTTTTCGTTTCGATCGGATCTTGATCGGGACGGATCTCCTTGAGCCTAGATCTGACGTTCTTGATCACAGTATCCACCGCACGATCGAAACTATCCTCCGGCTCCGTCCAGACCATGTCCATGATTTCCTCTCGAGTAAAGATTTTTCCGGGCCATTTTAGGAACAGAAGAAGAGTTTTATATTCGTACGGAGTTAGGCTTAAGGATTTTTCAAAATAATAAACGATCTTTCGATCCTCATCCACCCGAAATGCGGTTTGTTTTTCCGAAAAGGTCCCGTCGTATCTTCGAAGAACGGCCCGGATCCTGGCTGCCAATTCCCTAGGACTGAAGGGCTTTACCATATAATCATCCGCACCTAGCTCCAGTCCGAGAACCCGGTCCAATTCCGATTCTCTGGCCGTCAAAAGGATCACAGGGGTCCTATGTTTTTTCCGGATCTCTTTTAGGAATTCGAAACCGCTCCCGTCAGGGAGTCCTACGTCTAATACGATCAGGTCGGGAGATTCGGCGAGTAAGGAAATACATTCCGCTCCGGTCATAGCGGCTAACATACGAAACCCTTCCGATTCCAAAGCGATTCGAATCGTATCCCGGATCCCCGGTTCATCTTCCGTGACGAGTATCGTCCTCACAGGCTCAAACAAACTCGGAACATCTTAGAAAAAAAGAAATTTTTGGATCTGAGAGACGATTTAGAATTTTTTTCGAAAATTCGTGAAATCCAATTGCATATCTTCGTTCTAAAGAGATAGTTTGCGATTGTTTTCGCATTTTCTAACATTATGAGCCAACCAAAAACAAAGAAAGAAACCCAAGACCTTTTCGAACTCTACAGACAAATGCTTCTTATCCGACGCTTCGAAGAGGCTTCTGCCAAAGCGTACAGCATGGGAAAAATCGGAGGCTTCTGCCATTTATATATCGGTCAAGAAGCGGTGGGCGTGGGAGCGATCTCCGCTCTAGAAGAAAAAGATTATATAGTTTCCACCTATCGAGATCATGGTCACGCACTCGCAAGAGGCTTAGAACCCAAGTCGCTCATGGCGGAATTGTTCGGTAAAAGGACTGGGATCGTAGCCGGGAACGGAGGCTCCATGCACTTCTTCGATAAGAAGAAAAACTTCATGGGAGGCCACGGGATCGTAGGAGGCCATATCTCTTTGGCGGCTGGGATCGCATACGCTTCCAAATATAGAGAAGACCAAGCGGTAACTCTTTGTTTCTTCGGGGAAGGTGCTGCGAACATTGGATCTTTTCACGAAGGAATGAACTTAGCAGCCATCTGGAAACTTCCTCTCGTAATGATCTGCGAGAACAATCATTATGCAATGGGAACTCCCGAATACAGGGCCTTGTCGGTAAAAGACGTCTCCGTCAGAGCTGCGGCCTACGATATAGCGAGAGACCATATAGAAGGAGACGAAGTCCGCAAGGTGAGAGATCACGTCAAGGTGGCAGTGGAGAGAGCAAGAAGAGGAGAAGGCCCTACTCTTATGGAAATTTCCACATACCGTTTCAGAGGACATTCCATGTCCGACCCTGCTAAATACCGTACCAAAGAAGAATTAGATAAATATAAACAAGGAGATCCACTGATCAAGGCAGAAAAGGATCTCATTGGCTCTGGTTGGGCACAAGAGGAAATATCCAAGTTAGACGAAACCATCGCCAAGCAGATCGAAGAAGCTGTGGACTTTGCTGAAAAAAGCGAAGAACCTCCTTTAGGCTGGCTCTACAAACATGTCTATGCGGAGAACATGTAATGGCAGTACTTACTTATAGAGAAGCCCTCAATCGGGCCATGACCGAAGAAATGGAGAAGGATCCGAATATCTTTCTCATGGGAGAAGAAGTGGGACATTATGAAGGAGCCTACAAGGTCTCCCAAGGGATGCTCGCCAAGTTCGGAGAAAAGAGAGTGATAGACACTCCTATCTCTGAGAACGGATTTGCGGGAGTCGGGATCGGCGCCGCGATGGTGGGACTTAGACCCATTATAGAGTTTATGACCTGGAACTTCTCTCTCGTAGCAATCGATCAGATCATTAACTCCGCAGCAAAGATGAATTATATGAGCGCCGGACAATTTCCGATCCCGATCGTATTTCGAGGAGCCGGAGGTGCAGGAGGAAGACTCGCCGCGCAACACTCTCAATCCTTCGAGAGCTGGTATGCCCATATTCCCGGATTGAAGGTACTTGCCCCTTATACTCCGGCGGATGCGTACGGGCTTCTAAAAACCTCCATCCGAGATAATAATCCTACCATCTTTATAGAAAGCGAGGTATTATACGGATCCAAAGGAGAAGTCCCAGAAGGAGAATTCTCCATTCCTATGGGAAAGGCAGATATCAAGAGAGAAGGAACACAACTCACCATCGTCAGTTGGTCTCGCGCTCTCATGTATGTCCTTCCCGCTGCGGAGAAATTAGCAAAAGAAGGCATCTCGGTCGAAGTCTTAGACCTGAGAAGCATTCGCCCCTTGGACGAGGAAGCCATTCTCACTTCGGTCAGAAAAACGAACCGAGCGCTCATTGTGGAAGAAGGTTGGAATGTGGCAGGCTTTGGTGCTCAGGTCGCTTATCTGATCCAAAAAGACGCTTTCGATTATCTGGATTCCCCTGTAGAAAGGATCACTCAAGAAGATGTGCCCATGCCGTACGCGGCCAATCTGGAAAGATCCTCACTCCCGAGCGAAGAGAAGATAATCCAGAAAGTCAGAAGTATGATTAAGTAATCCAGAATATTCTAATATTAGTATATTATAATTAGGCAAAATTATATGGCAAAAATATCCGAAATGACCCAACTTTCCCCTACGATGTCGGAAGGGGTTTTGGTCAAATGGCTGAAGAAGAAAGGCGACTCGGTCGCCCCGGGAGAGATCCTCGCCGAGGTCGAAACGGACAAGGCAGTCATGGAAATGGAGGCCTTCGATTCGGGGGTGCTTCTTGAAATTTTAGCTCAGGAAGGAGCAAAACTCCCTGTGGGCGCCCCGGTCGCTATTATTGGAAAAGCAGACGAGGATATTTCCGCCCTGCTAACGGAGGCAAAGTCCAGAACGGTCGCCTCCCCTCCTTCGGAAGCCAATACCCCAGCACCGGCGGCTCCCGCCCCCGAAAAAAAAGCGGAGGCGCCCAAGCAGGCAGCTAGTCCGTCTCCTTCTCCTGTAATCGAGGAAGAACCTGAACCGGTGAAAGAATCCAGCATTACCCGTGGCCTTTCGAATTCCGCTTTGGAAGGCAGGATCAAGGCCTCTCCTCTCGCAAAGAAACTCGCGCATGAATCCGGGATAGATCTCTCCAGGGTCCGAGGCAGTGGACCGGATGGAAGGATCATCAAGAGAGATATTGAGAACGGAATGAGCGCGGCTTTCGAGACTTCTTCCCCATTTGCTGCGCCGGCAGCGCAAGAAGAGAAGCTTCCGATTTCCGGAATGAGAAAGACCATCGCTTCTCGCTTGATCCATTCCAAAACTCACCAGCCCCATTTCTATTTGGATATGGAGATCGACGCAGAGCCATTAACCCTTCTTCGGGAAAACTTGAATGCGGACTTAAAAGCCTCCGGAGAAGAGATCAAGCTTAGCCTGAACGATTTTATTATCCGCGCCTCTGCCTTGGCCTTACGAAAAGTTCCCGAAGTGAATTCTTCCTGGAGAGAGGATCATATCCTAAAACATGGTAGAGTGGATATTGGTGTCGCAGTTTCCATCGAAGGTGGGTTGATCACTCCCTACGTACGGAATGCAGACAGACGTTCTGTTCTGGAGATCGGTAAGACGGTAAAAGAGCTTGCTTCCCGCGCAAGGGACAGGAAACTCAAACCGGAAGAGTTTTCGGACGGAACCTTTACCGTTTCCAATTTGGGAATGTTCGGTATAGATCGTTTCGCCGCAGTCATCAACGAACCGGAAGCAGCAATCTTGGCTGTGGGAAATGTGGTGGCAAAACCTGTGATCAAGAACGGTGCCATCGTTCCGGGAAAGACTCTTTCAGTCTGCCTCTCCTGCGATCATAGAGTGGTAGACGGCGCTGTCGGTGCCGGTTGGTTAGAAGTATTCCGAAATTTTCTAGAGCATCCGCTTCGACTACTCGCTTAATAGTTTCCAATTGGCGGAAGGGAAAGTGGATAAGGATTCCAATCTAATTGCTCGGGACCAAAAAGTAAGAAAGGCGGCTTTACTTCTTCTCTCCTTAGAAAAGGAAGCTGCAGCCAAGGCGTTGGCACAGTTGGACGAAAAACTGATCGAAGAGATCGTCCAAGAAATGGCAAAGATCAAATCCGTAACTAAAGCGGATAAAGAAGCTGCACTCCTCGATTTCCAAGGTTCTCTCAAAGATCTGGCTGGCGAATCCAGAGGCGGAATTGATACAGCGAGAGAGCTCCTCTACCAATCCCTCGGAAAGGAAAAATCGGAAAGTATATTAGGAAAACTAGATAGAAAGGATACCGAAGAAGATTTCTCCTTCCTGAACGATGCAGAGCCACAGACATTGGCCCATCTTTTAGCGCCGGAACATACCCAGACCATCGCTGTCACCCTAGCCTTCTTACAACCCAAGAAAGCCGCTGAGACCCTGAAATTCCTTCCGAAAGAATTGCAGAGCAAGGTAGCCGTCCGACTCGCGAATACAACCAAGACTCATCCGGACGCGATCCGACAGATCGCAAAAGTCTTAAAGAAAAAGTACGAGCAAAGGGACAAATCCGAATTCAGCGAAGCGGGCGGTGCAGAGGCTCTGGCAAGCATCCTGAACCATATGGACAAGTCTTTAGAAGAGACAATTCTCAAGGAGCTGGAAGAACATTCTCCGGAACTCGCCTCTCAAGTACGAGAAAAACTCTATACCTTCGAAGATGTTCTATTATTGAATTCAAAAGAAATGCGTATCCTGATCAATCGATTGGGCGGAGACGATATTATCGCGATCGCGCTCCGGGGCGCCGCAGAAGGGATCAAGTCGCATTTCTTCGAGGCAATGTCCAAGAATCGCGCAAACGATATTTTGGAAAGCATGGAGATCCGAGGCAAGGTCACTTTGAAAGAGATCACAGATGCCAGAAATGGGATTTTGACTGTCTTACGGGATTTAGAAGAAATCGGAGAGATTATTCTAAAAAAGGATTCGGAAGAATTTATCTAACCGGAGCTGACGGGACTCGCCGTTACGCAGTCTCCCTTCCTGCTCGACTTGGCTCCACGGCGTCTTTTGCTCTCGCTTCGCCATCCCTGGCTCGCGACGCAATCATTTACGCTCCCTATGGGTCGCTATGATTGCTTTCGAGCAAAAGCTTCGAGTCTTCGCAGCGACAATAGGAGCGAGAAGACGACCGCGCAGCGAGTCGGTGACCAAACAAAGTTTGGTCAATTAAAAGCATGCCAGAATCAATCTGATCCGTTGCAATGCAGTATAGATATTGTTTGGGAATTTCGGAGCTGACGGGACTCGAACCCGCGACATCCTGCGTGACAGGCAGGCACTCTAACCAGCTGAGCTACAGCTCCTTTTATGAAGAACATAATTTCCAAGCGATCTCGTGGGTCAATTCGTTTCTCTGAAAAAGGGATGAATTTTTAAGTCCCTTCCATAGCCTTTCCTAAAGATCGGTTTTTCCGATAGAATTCGGCCTAAGATACATGCTTCAGGAAAAAAAGCCCAAGGATTTACTGGAAGATAGGATCTTCACTTTCTCCAATTTCTTATCCGTATCCAGAGTTTTACTTCTTCCCTTCTTTATTCATTTCACTCGAAAACATATAGAAGCTCCTCGCAGTGGAGAGTATCTACTGCTCGCGATCGCAACCTGCATTCTTGCAGTCCTTACCGATTTTCTGGATGGATTTCTAGCTCGTTTGCTCCACCAAGAATCAGTATTAGGAAAATATTTGGATCCTGTTTGCGATAAGATCGTGACCATTGGCGGTCTCTCCGTCATCGTTTACTTCTACCAATTCCCTCTTTGGATCCTTCTCATCTATATTGGGCGAGAGATCCTTGGGGTTTGGTTGGGTGGATTCCTCTATCTAAAAAGAGGGATCCAAGGAAAACCGAATTGGTGGGGTAAGTTCGGAGTCGGGATCGTTGCGGTCAGCGTGCTTTGGTACATGACCCTTCCGCTATTCGGACCTCTTTTCGAAGCGACTCATTTCTTTCGTCATCCCGAGTATTCGGGATACGTTCTTGTCCTGATCTTGCTCGTCGGAGTGGTCGCCTATGCCCGCAGATATTGGGACATCGTATTCCATCCGGAAAGATTCATACTGGATCCGGAAGATAAAAAGCAGAAGAAGAAATACCAACTGGTCTGAGCAGGATACCGGATCGAATTTCCTTGACAGGCCGGGTGCCTCACCCATTCTGTCAATCGCGACCGCTCGGGTGGTGGAATTGGTAGACACGCAAGCTTGAGGTGCTTGTGCCGGTTCGGTGTAGGGGTTCGAGTCCCCTCTCGAGCACACTTCGATCTCCCCTCACCTCGAAAAATTAAATCCTCAGAGAACGTATGGCATCCGGTCCTCTCTCCGTTAAAGAATTCTTAGATAAGACAAAGCTTGTTTCCTACGGTTTTTTCGGATTACTCATTCTTTTTCTTATCCTATTCTTCTCCGCTCCCTTCCTATTAGTATCTAAGGCGGATCCTAAAAAATCGGATGCACTTATATTAGAAGCGATCGAAACCGGAAAAAGGGATAAGTTCAAACAGGCCGCGGCACTTTGGAAGAAGGGCCTCGCTCCAGTCATCGTCATCTTATATTCGCCGACTACTCCCGAGTCGGATATAGGGATATCCTCCGACGTAACGAATTCATTGCAAGCGTATCTAACGTCTTTAGGCGTGGATGAGAATAAGATCCTTGTATATACGATCCAGGCCGGCCCTCAGGAATTTCCCAAAACGCTTTTGAAGATCGCCTTGGACCGCCAATGGAAGACCTTTCTTCTGATCGGAAAGGAATTCGATTCTGCCACTCTTCTTCGTTTATATAGAGGAGTTTTGGAACCGGCTGGGATCTATATTGCGATCTCTAAGGTCTCGGAAGGGATCGGTTCCGGAGATTGGTTCTTAAAACCGAAAAGCCTGGAGTCAATCCTCGGAAGACTCGCTAAGCATTTGTATCTGATATTATTAGGAAATTAGAAATGTCTCAAGAACTCAAAGAAACAAACGAACTCATACAGCAAAGGATCCAAAAAATCGAAAGTCTCAAGGAGAAGGGAATCGATCCCTATCCGATCCGATTCTTTCCGGATTCGGACTCCGCTTCTTTGATAGAAGAGTACGCTAAGAATCCTACTGGTCCGGACAAGAAATTCCTCTTGGGAGGAAGGCTCCATTCCAAAAGAGTCATGGGAAAGGCAAGCTTTGCCCACCTCAAAGACAAGAGCGGAGTGATCCAGCTTTATGCGACTAGAGACGATCTGGGAGAAGAGAATTATTCCCTCTTCAAGAGCTTGGACCTGGGAGATCTCATCGGGATAGAAGGCTATCTTTTCCAAACCCAAAAAGGGGAAACCACTCTTCATTTGACCTCGGTCACACTTCTTGCAAAATGCATCCGTCCCCTTCCCGTCGTAAAAGAGAAAGACGGAGTGGTCTACGACGCGTTTGTGGACGTGGAGCAAAGATACAGAATGCGTTATGTGGATTTGGTGGTGAACGACCAGGTTCGAGACACATTTATTACAAGAAGCAGGATCGTATCCGAGATCCGCAATTTCCTTACCTCCGAAGGATTCTTAGAAGTAGAGACTCCTATGATGCAACCGATTGCAGGTGGAGCAGCAGCTAGACCGTTTGTTACTCATCATAATACTCTGGATATGCAGTTATTTCTAAGGATCGCTCCAGAGTTATATTTAAAGAGATTGATCGTGGGCGGACTCGATCGTGTCTTCGAATTGAATCGCAATTTTAGGAACGAAGGGACTTCTACCAAGCATAACCCAGAGTTTACCATGATGGAAGCCTATATGGCTTACGGAGACATGGGCAAAATGCTCGAGCTCACCGAAAAACTGATCACTCATCTTGCTCAAAAGATCTGCGGAACTCTTAAGATCAAATACGGGAATGATCTGATCGATCTAAGCCCTCCTTGGAGAAGAGTCAAATACGTGGATATCATCAAAGAATATTCCGGCATAGACTTCTCCCAAGTAAAGACTTTGGAAGAGGCGAAAGAAAAGGCTTCTTCCGTTAAGGTGGATGCGAGCAAATGCACTTCTATCTGGAAGGTAGCCGATGAGGTCTTCTCCGAAAAGGCGGAACCGAATCTTCTCCAACCTGTATTCGTTACCGATTATCCGAAAGAGCTTTCCCCTCTGGCGAAATCCAATCCGAATAACCCCGGTTATGTGGAAAGGTTCGAGCCTTATATCGTAGGAAGAGAGATCGGAAATGCGTTCTCCGAGTTAAACGATCCATTCGATCAAAAAGAAAGGTTCGAAGAACAGGTCAAACAGAGAGAAGCAGGAGACGACGAGGCGTTCATGATGGACGAGGATTATATCCGAGCCCTGGAATACGGAATGCCTCCTACAGGTGGCCTCGGGATCGGGATCGACAGGCTAGTAATGCTTTTGACTGATTCTCATTCCATCAGAGATACCATTCTATTTCCTCTAATGAGACCGGAATAAGACCCCTACCATTTCAGCTCAGGGGTTAGTAGTCGAATAGGCCACTCTTTAGAAAGCCGTAGCCCTTGAGTCACGGCTCATTCCTCTCGAAAAGCCCAGGCAAGTACGAACCGCAACCCTTCTTGGATTCTCACGGTCGCTGCAGCCCGGGCTAAAGTAACTTAATGATTTGTGATCGTGAGCTTCGCTTGAGAATCTAATTTTTCTTTCAAGTCTTTCAGTAAGGACTTCAGCTGATCCGAATTCGAAGAAGAAAGATGAACTGTCGTAGTATTGTCCCTAGAGGAAAAGCTGAACTGGATCTCTTTCGCGTTCAATACCTTATCCGTTAGTTCCGGCGGTACGATGGAAACGACTCGAACTGTGTCCCCAAAATCGGTAGAAGTCTTTCTGAGATTGTGCCAGGTCTGATCCAACTTGATCGAGATCCCGATCGGAAAACTTTCCTCGAAAGAACTCATGTAGTATTCGATGAACAAGGGCTTTTCCCCTGTCTTATTATTTAAGATTCCCTTAAAATTCAAGGAACCTGGCCTTCCCTGGCTGCAAAACCAGGACCCGGGACAGACCGGCCCGGAACGTAATACAGTCTGTTCGACTACTGGCTCCGGAAGGACTTGGATCCTTGCAGAACAGCCTGGCAAAAAAACAGCTATGATCGAAATCGAAAAGAAGCTAAGAAAGGGAAACGAAATTCGGGCAAACATGAGTCGGATCTAAATCTCCGGGTAGGTTTTCTGGCTCCATTCTTCCCTGCTTGCTGGAAAGGTGAAGTAAAAAATCCGTTTTCATGGAAGCCGAGAGAAAGTTCCATGGCAATAGAACTATGATTTCCTATCCAAAAGAAAAGATCAATGTACTCCTATTGGAAAACGTACACCAAGACGCATTCAATCTCTTCCAAAAAGACGGTTTCAATGTGCGCCTTCTTCCCCAAGCTCTGGGAGAGGACGAACTTTTGAAAGAGATCGAAAATGTTCATGTTCTCGGGATCAGAAGCAAGACCAATCTTACGGCTCCGGTTTTGAATAAGGCGAAACGCCTCATGACAGTGGGCTGCTTTTGTATAGGCACAAACCAAGTGGATCTTGCCGAAGCCGAGAAAAAGGGAATCCCTGTATTCAACGCTCCCTACTCCAATACTCGTTCCGTTGCGGAACTAGTAATCGCAGAAATCGTAATGTTAGCCAGAAGAGTGCCGGATCATATCCGTAACACTCATGGAGGGATCTGGAATAAGATCTCTAAAAACTGTTTCGAGGTCCGAGGAAAGACCTTAGGCATCGTAGGCTACGGACACATCGGAAGCCAGGTTTCCGTCTTGGCAGAAGCAATGGGACTCAAAGTAGTCTATTACGATGTGCAGACCGTTCTTCCTTTGGGGAATGCTAGCCCGATCGGATCCTATCAGGAACTACTTTCCGTTTCCGACTTCGTTACCTTCCATGTTCCGGAAACCCCGGAAACAATGAAGCTCTACGGAGAAAAAGAGATCAAGGCCACCAAGAAAGGCGCTTATGTGATCAACCTTTCCAGAGGTAAGGTTGTGGATCTAGAGGCCTTGGCTGCTGCGATCAAGTCCGGTCATATCGCCGGTGCTGGAATAGACGTTTTTCCGGAAGAGCCTGAATCCAATAACGATCCTTTTATCACTCCCATTCAGAATCTGCAAAATGTGATCTTGACCCCGCATATCGGAGGGTCCACAGAAGAAGCTCAGAAGAATATCGGCTCCGAGGTTGCGAGTAAGTTACTAAAATTCATAAACAACGGTTCTACTACATTTGCAGTGAACTTTCCGAATATAGAATTAACTCCGATCCCTCAGGGAATGTATCGAATTCTGAACGTTCACAAGAATCAGCCCGGCTTCTTGAAAGATATCAACAGCATGGTTTCCGAGATCGGCGCGAATATCAGTTCCCAACATCTGGGAACCAGCGCGGAGATCGGATATCTATCCATGGTGATCAATATGAACGTGGGTGACGAGCTGAAGGAGAGGATTGAAAAACATCCTGGCTCGATCAAGACCAGAATCCTTTATTGAAGTTCCGGTCCAGATCTTTATTTAATTTGGTCTAAGATTGCCTTAGACCAAATACTTCAATTTGTATTCTCTCGGAGAGATAATTCCGATCTTTTGATATTGTTCTAATTTCAGAAGATCGGAATTCCCACTTAAAATCCAATTCGCGTCGGAATAAAATATTTCCAAGCTTCTTAGGAATCAAATAAAGCCATTTCGCTTAATAAATTGGCATTTCCCAAATTCTAAATTAGAAGAAGATTCCGAAACCCCGGATGCCCTTCTTCCTATCAGCAAGAATTTGCTGGGCACGAACACTGAAAATCTCGATATTTCGATGCCTTATCGCCGGATATGTTCGCTATATTAGAAATCGACATAATATTTTAGTGCATTGCACGAAATTCTTTCCTGCCAAGTCCAAATACGGAATTACTGGTATAGAAATTGCTTAAAATGTATAGAATCGCTGATTCGAACGATTTTCTCAATATCGTAAGGGGATCTTAATCGGAACGTAAGCGATTTATATTAACCTTCGAAGGACTGATCGGGAGGATACCGCCATGAAATATAATAGAATCCCTTCTACCCTCAATGTAGGCTTCCAAGTCTTGGATAATTCCAAGCTTAGGATCGCGGAAAATGTACTGGTGGGAATCGTTCATAGAACTGATATTCCACTGGAACCTGGAACCAATCTATTCGTGAAAGTAGGAATGATCAGCTTATCCGGATCTATCGATATTCCTATGAAAGTGATCAAGTGTGATCGAGTTTCCGATTCGGAATTTGACGTTTTTCTGAATTATACGGAGAAGGATTTCGAGAAAATCCGAGAGATCGAAGGGTTGATCCAGGACCTGGCTTAAGTCATTTTCGATTGGGCCTGATTTGAAATAAACACCGGGGGGATTCCCCGGCGTCGTTTGTTTTTCTTCTAAATTCGTTTCGAAGAAAGTTGATCGTTTATGCGACGAATAGATCCGCTTTCTGGATCATGGTTAAGGAAATTTTACTTGGGCTGGATTTTTCCGGGAAGTATACGATCTCTTCACCGATGAGCCTGCGATTTTTATCCAATTCGATTACAGAACCGTCTTTCAGATGTAAGATGATGTCGATCCCGCGATAATTTACGTATCTTTCCAATTGCTCTTTAAATTTGCTGCTCACCATGTGCGCTCCCTACTACCAAACGTTGGAAGGAGCGTATTTGAGTACGATTAAAGTACAAGTTTTTTTTATTTATTTCCCCATAAATTTTTTATGTCTCAGGATTTTTAGTACTAAACATACGTGCGTAAATTTTACGTTAGACGACATTGATACGTACGTTAAACCTATTTACTTCAAATTTGTTACGTAGAATTCGCGAAGTAGCTCATTTACCGCTTCCGGGCGATCATGATGCATATTATGGCCCGCATCTTCTATTTCAGTATATTTTAAATTCTTAATATGAGAGAACACTTCTCCGGAATCATCCAGAGCCAGATGGGTCTTCTTTCCGTAAATCACGAGGACAGGACAAGAAATGCTCTCCCAAAGATGTCTAGTAAATTGAGGACTTAAGAAAACGGGAGGACCATTCTTATATGAAGGATCGCTTTTCCACATGAATCCGTCTTCGCTAGGCTTAGTTAAGGTTTCCGTAATCTTTAAGAGCCTATCTTCCGGAAGTCTTGGATACATCGGCGCCAGTCTTGCGGCCGCCTCGGCTACGGATCTGAAATTCTTTTGGCGCTTTCTATCTTTTCCTGCAAGACTGATCTCCCAGGAATCCAGCCAGGATCGGAACCTTCTTCTCTCTCTTTCCGGGTCGGGAATGGAACTGAACCCTTCTAAGGCGACAAGACTTTCCACTCGATCCGGATAGAGTCCTGCGATCCTAGAACCCAAGCCTCCTCCCATGGAATGGCCTAAGATATGGAATTTTTCAGGAAGGAATTGCGTGATAAAGCTTCTCGTATCCACAAGAGGAAGCATGAAATGATAAAAACCTTCTCGCAACCATTCCGAGTCACCGTGGCCACGGTAGTCGAAACGGTAGAGATCGAAATACTCGGAAAGGAATTCCTCCTGGAATAAAAAGGTTTGGGAAGAATCCATGAAACCATGGAGGAGAAGTAAGGCTCTTCCTTTTCCATTGTCTCTTTTTGCATACGCGAGTCTATATCCGCCGGACTCAAAGAATCCGGTCTCTGCGCTAGTGTGTTTTCCGTCAGCCAATTCCATAATCCGGATTCATTCTATAGTAAAAACGAAAGGTGCAAACCATTCCTTTCCGTCAGCTTGGAATTTTGGAAGAGAAAGTCTGCTAATTTGTTCGATATCCCAACTTTCTTCCCCTGAAAATAAGGATAATAATTCATTTAGGAATACAATGATCTCCGAATTCCAATTATCTCCTTTGGAAGATAGTTCTCCGGTAGAGCCAAGGCTTTCGAATTTTTGTTTGGACTTCTCCGCCTGCATCCTTGCTCCTCTCATATTGGGTTTTACAAAAATCTTATTAAGAGAAATTGCAAGTTGGATCCATCCATGCAGAAGGAGTCTCCGGCCTCCAGTCTCCTTCTTCCATTGGAATTCGAATACTTCGTGGAGCTCGAAATATCTTTTATCTAAATACAGCCGTCTTCCTTCTTTCCAAGCGTAGTCGAAGGTAGAATTTGCATCTTCTCCCGACTTGATCTTTTCTAGGATAGAACGTATTTCCGGATCAAACTCCATGCTCTCCCCAATGGTTCGGATGTATAGTCGGCAGAGGTTGTTTCCAGATCGGAAGAATGTCCCGAACATATTTCCTTTTTCTCATTCCTAAAAGAACTGTCCCATTCTTGAGAAGAGAGGCGAGATCCATGACCATTAGAGAGGAAAGACTAGTCGGTTCATATCCGGTCGAATGGAATCTTGTGATCAAATCTTTATAGAGACTAGCCAATTTTTCGGAAGACCGGATCCGTATTCGTTCCTCCAAATACGGAAGGGCCGTATTCAACACCCGGATATATTCTTCCGCTGCTTCCTTTCCTTGTTCTGCCGAAAGCTCGCTCACCGTTTGCCGCAAGATCGGGATCCAGGACTTTTCCAACAAGACCTGGAACTGGTCTTCTGTTCTGATCTTTTCTCCGTATTCATTCCAAAGAGAAGAAAGTGTGCTCCACTTTGGATTTGGTTCCAGTTCTTCCGTGAGAGAAGATTCGAGTTCTAGGATCTGTAGTAACTTCGACGAATTTTCCACTTCTTGAGCATTCAGACTGGAATATGAGAGTCGGACCATCCCCTCGCCGGCCCGAAATGAGTTCAGCGGTCTATTGGTCAAAGGGAGAAGGTCGTGCAATTCGCAGAGATCCAGAAGGTTTTTTCCATTCGAATTCTGATTTCTGATAAATCCGTCCTCGTACCAATTTCCAGGGAATTGGACCACCGCAAAGCCGTGCTCCTTTCCTCCGACCTCTTCCGCGATCTGTAGTATCTTCGACAAAGAACTGTGAGTATATTCCTCTTCCGGGACAGGGAAGGTATTACTCGAGATCCCGTAGTACTGGATCTTCCCTTCTTTTTTCACCTTCTCCAGAAAAATAAAGGCCTCTCGGATCCTTCGGTAGTATTCGGCTCTGGCTTCGGCACGGGGGATCCCCTTCTTCTCAGAATGCATTAGAAAATATTCGGGATTATGGAGAAGGAATGCATCGATAACAGAAAGTCCGAGTCGCCTGCGGGATCTCTCTAATTGATCTTCTAAAAATTCAGGAGAAATACAATGATAACAGCCGGATTGGTAATACGTGATTTCCGGAAAAGGAGTCTTGTCTTGGTTTCTGGACTCGACTAACTGCAAATTCTTTCCTTGGATATAGCCCACCTTCGTGACGAGGAAGATCTCCTTTCTGGACGTGATCCTCTTCGCAAAACTCTTGCGCAACACCTGCCCTACGAGACTCTCCGCTTCCCCGTCACCGTAATTGGAGGATACGTCGATCAGATTCACTCCGGAACGTAGTGAAAATTCCAGAGCCTCTCTATGCTCCGGATCTTGGAGCCCGATACGATATCCGCCGAACCCTACTCGAGAGAGTTGCATTCCTCTAAAATAAAAATACCCGGTCTTTTCCTCGGAAGAAAGAGATTTCTCCTTTCTTCCCTCCCTCAATTCCTCTTGGTATAAACTTCGAAACGGATCCGATCCAGGCATATTATAATGTTCCAAACTTCCGTCCCAAGCTAAATGAGACCAAGTCTAAACTTTCTGCTTAGAATGTCCATTTTTTGTCTTTTCGTTTAAAAGTGCTTTTCGTCTGAACCTGTTTTTTTATCATAATTTGTTAGAGTGTCAGGCGAACATTTGGTATGTTTCCTGGTCCTTTTTCACACAAATCGATGACTTCTTCCTATATCCTCACAGGAGATTTTGAATGGATTTTCAAGCTGGATATCTAAGGTCTTCCATCGGTAGAAAAACTATCGTTGCGATCACCGGTATCATTTTCTTCGGCTTTGTATTTTTGCATATGCTGGGGAACCTCCAGATCTTCCAAGAACCGGACAAGATTAATTCTTATGCCGAGTTCCTACAAAGCTTGGGCGGACTTTTATGGTTGGCTCGAGGAATTCTTTTGGTCGCTTTCGTTTTACACGTGTATTACGCGATCCAATTGTCCTTGGAAAACAAGGCGGCAAGACCGGTCGGCTACGTAAAGAATAGCACGATCCAAGCCACCCTTTCCTCCCGTTATATGGCTCTCACCGGCTTGGTAATTCTCTCTTTCGTTATCTATCATTTGCTTCATTTTACATTTGGTAAATTCCAACCTGAGAATTTTGCACTTCAAGAAACGATCGGGGACAAGCAAAGGCATGATGTGTATTCCATGGTCGTTTTAGGATTTAAGAACATTTATGTTTCTGTTTCCTATATCGTGGCAATGTTCATTCTCGCATTCCACCTTAGACACGGGGTCACAAGCGTTTTCCAAACCCTGGGACTCAACACCCCTTTCTGGGCACCGAAAACGAACGCATTCGCAATCCTTTATGCACTGACCATCTTCATCGGTAACAGTTCTATGCCGGTTGCCGTACTTCTTAACTTTGTGAAAGTTTCAGGAGCGCAATAACTATGAGTTTAGATTCCAAAATCCCATCGGGTCCGTTGGAAAAGAAATGGGACGATTACAAATCCCATATCAAATTGGTGAACCCAGCCAACAAAAGAAAATATACAATCATCGTGATCGGTACTGGTCTTGCTGGGGGTTCCGCTTCCGCAACTCTTGCTGAACTTGGGTATAACGTAAAAACTTTCTGCTTCCAAGACAGCCCTCGTAGGGCTCACTCCATCGCCGCTCAGGGTGGTATCAACGCTGCCAAGAATTATCAGAACGATGGTGACTCCGTCTATCGTCTCTTCTATGATACGATCAAGGGTGGTGATTTTAGAGCGAGAGAAGCGAACGTCTATCGTTTGGCTCAAGTTTCCGCAAATATCATCGACCAGTGCGTAGCCCAAGGTGTTCCATTCGCTCGTGAATACGGTGGCCACTTGGATAACAGATCTTTCGGTGGAGCGCAAGTTTCTCGTACCTTCTACGCAAAAGGCCAAACAGGGCAACAGCTTCTTTTAGGCGCCTACTCTTCTCTTTCCCGTCAGATCGGTTTGGGAAATGTGAAAATGTATCCTCGCACCGAAATGGTAGACCTGGTAGTGATCGACGGCCATGCAAAAGGCGTGATCATCCGTGACCTGGTTACCGGTAAGATCAGTGTGCACGCTGGCGATGCAGTGGTCCTGGCTTCCGGTGGATATGGTAACGTATTCTATCTTTCTACAAACGCAAAAGGATCTAACGTAACTGCGACTTTCAGAGCGTACAAGAAGGGCGCCTTCTTCGCAAACCCTTGTTACACTCAGATCCACCCTACTTGTATTCCTGTGTCTGGAGACCATCAATCTAAACTAACTTTGATGTCCGAGTCTCTTCGTAACGACGGTAGGATTTGGGTCCCTAAGAAACAAGGAGACACTCGTAATCCTGCGGACATTCCGGAAAGCGAGAGAGATTATTATCTGGAAAGAAAATATCCGAGCTATGGAAACCTTTGCCCGAGAGATATCGCTTCTCGTTCTGCAAAAGAAGTTTGCGATGCTGGATTCGGCGTAGGGCCGGGCGGACAAGGAGTTTATCTAGACTTCTCTTCTGCGATCCAACGCTTGGGAGAGCATACAATCGCAGAAAGATACGGAAACCTCTTCCAGATGTATGAACAGATTACCGGAGAGAACCCATACAAGGTCCCAATGAGGATCTACCCTGCGGTTCACTATACCATGGGCGGTCTTTGGGTAGATTATAATCTAATGAGCAATCTTCCAGGTTTATTCGTGATCGGTGAGGCAAACTTCTCTGATCATGGTGCGAACCGACTCGGAGCTTCCGCTCTCATGCAAGGACTCGCGGACGGATATTTCGTTCTTCCTTATACCATCGGAAATTATCTCGCAGAAGTCGGATTCGGCAAAACTCCTTCTGTAGATCATGCCGAGTTCAAAAAGGCAGAGACGGATGTAAACGAACAGACGAATAAACTTCTCTCCATCAAAGGAAAGAGAACCGTAGATTCCTTCCATAAAGAGTTGGGAAAACTCATGTGGAACAATTGCGGTATGGCAAGAGATGAGAAGAGCCTAAAAGAAGCTCTTACTAAGATCCCTCAGATCAGAGAGGAATTCTGGAAGAACGTAAACGTTCCAGGTTCCGGAACTGAGCTAAATCAATCCTTGGAAAAAGCAGGAAGAGTTGCCGACTTCTTAGAATTCGGAGAACTACTCTGCTTGGATGCGCTCACCAGAGAAGAATCCTGCGGTGGACATTTCCGCACCGAGCATCAGATGGAAGACGGCGAAGCAAAACGCGACGACAATAAATTCTGCCATGCAACTGCTTGGGAATGGAAAGGATCTGGAACAAAACCTGTGGAACACAGGGAGCATTTGGAATTCGAGAACATTAAACTCGCTACGAGGAGCTACAAATAATGGACCTCAAACTCAAAGTCTGGAGACAAAAAAACTCAAAAGAGAAAGGCAAGATCGTAAATTACGATGCAAAGGGAGTTTCTCCTGATATGTCTTTCTTAGAGATGCTGGACGTGGTCAACGAAGAGTTGATCGTGAAGGGTGATGATCCGATCGCCTTCGAACACGACTGTAGAGAAGGTATTTGCGGTTCTTGTAATATTATGATCAACGGAGAGGCGCACGGCCCTCTTCCTGGGGTCACTACTTGCCAGCTCCATATGAGAAGCTTCAAGGACGGAGATACAATTTATCTCGAACCTTGGAGAGCGAAAGCATTTCCCGTGATCAAGGACTTGGTTGTGGATCGTAGCGCTTTCGACCGTGTGATCCAATCCGGAGGATTCGTAAGTATCAATACCGGGGGAGCTCCTGACGCGAATGCACTTCCGATCCCTAAGAAAGATGCGGATGTGGCAATGGATGCTGCGACCTGTATTGGTTGTGGTGCTTGCGTCGCTTCTTGTAAGAATGCTTCTGCTATGTTATTTGTGTCCGCAAAAGTCTCTCACCTGGCACTTCTTCCACAAGGACAGGTAGAGAAGAAGGAACGCGTGAAAAACATGGTGAACGCAATGGACAAGGAAGGATTTGGAAATTGCACAAACCAATACGAGTGCGAGGCCGCTTGTCCGAAAGACATCAAACGCGACTTCATTCGAGTTTTGAACAAGGAATTCATTCTTTCCTAATTCAAATTGGAATTTTCAACTCTGTAGAAAGGCCTCCTATCTGGAGGCTTTTTTATTATCCAGGGACATTCCTTGCAAGGCTCCACCTTGGTAGATATATAAGATCCTGCCCTTCAGTTCTCCCGACTTGGCCATCTCTTCCAGAACTGCGAACGACTTAGCAGCATAGATTGGCTCTAGATAGATCCCAAATCTTCTTTCATATTCGTCTGCTTTCTCTTCCCAGAACCCACCCTTCTTTCCAAAGGAAAAAGGATGGTCTAGCTTTTCCCTTGGCTCTATGAGAGAGTTCCACGGGAGCGGAGGAAGTGTTTGTCGAAGTGACGACAAATTCTCCTGAAGCCAAGAGATCGTCCTCTCCTTGCGTAAGCCCAGGCAGATCCCAGTTATGGGAATCCTTCCCCATTGGATGCCGGAGATCCAGGTCAGTCCGGAGCCCACATCTAAAACAATCCGATCGAAGGAGCTCGGGTCTATCTCTTCCCAAAGAGAAGAAAGTCCCTCCAAGGCTTCCCGGCAGAAGAGATATTCCGGAAGAAGAAGGCTCCTAGGCGAGTCCTGATCTTCAGCAATAAGATCCCATCCGGACAGCGAGGATTTTGTAGTATCTTCGACAGCCTTTTCCCATTCCCTTCGACCCGGATACAATTCCAGTTCCGAAAAACGACTCGCCAGAACAGAAGCGGGCGAAACAAGCTTTGGATCCCTAGAATAACCCAGGACTTTTGTAGGCACTCCTACATTTCGAAGGAAAAGCACCCCGGCCAGGATCGCATTGGAATGTAAATTCCCCTGTAGAATGAACTTCTCTATCCTGCCGGATTGGATCTCAGGTAAAAGGCTTTGGTAAATCCCCAGAAGCTTTCGGATCTTTGTTCCTTGCGAAAAGAAGATCCGATCTTCTCGTTTGATATGGATCTCGTAAGAATCGGTTCGAACAACCGGATCGATCCGTGTCTTGCCAATGCGCAAAACACTTAGTAGCAAGGATCAGTCTCCGGTTTTTAAGACTGCGAGGAAGGCTTCTTGCGGGATTTCCACATTTCCGATCTGCTTCATCCTCTTCTTCCCTTCTTTCTGCTTCTCTAGGAGTTTCTTTTTACGAGTAATGTCCCCGCCGTAACATTTAGCGGTCACATTCTTGCGAAGTGCGGAAATACTTTCTCTTGCGAGGACCTTTCCTCCGACAGCCGCCTGGATCGGGATCATGAATTGGTGGCGGGGAATGATCTCTTTCAGTTTTTCGATGATCTCCCTACCTCTGGACTCGGCCTTGGAAGTATGAACGATCATAGAGAGAGCGTCCACGGACTCTCCGTTTACAAGAATATCCATTTTTACGAGTTTGGAAGGCTTATAACCGCAGGGTTCATAATCCAGAGAAGCATATCCTCTGGTTAAGGACTTTAGTTTATCATAAAATTCGAAAATTAACTCCGCAAGCGGAAGTTCGTATGTCAACTGCACCTTGTCTTGAGAAAGATAGACAGTATCTAGTTGGACTCCCCTTTTTTCGATCGCGAGAGTCATGATATTTCCCACGTACTCGTTCGGAGTGATAATGGATGCCTTTACATATGGCTCCTCGGTCGTATCGATGAGAACAGGATCCGGGAACTTAGAAGGGTTATCTATATCGAAGACTTCTCCCTTCTTGGTCTTGATCGTATATTTTACGGAAGGCGCAGTGGTGATCAGGTCCAGATTGAATTCTCTCTCCAATCTTTCCTGTACGATCTCCATGTGCAGAAGCCCCAGATATCCTACACGGAACCCGAAACCGAGTGCTGCGGAACTTTCTTTTTCATACACAAGAGCCGCGTCGTTCAGTTTCATCTTTTCGATGGCATCCACAAGCTCTTCGAACTGCTCTCCGGCGATCGGAAAGAGTCCCGCGAATACCATCGGCTTCGCATCCTTATAACCGGGAACAGCTTCCTTACTCGGATTCGAGAATAGTGTTACTGTATCTCCGGTTCTTGCGTCGGATACTTTCTTGATCCCGGCGATGATATAACCCACTTCTCCGGCGGTGAGGGATTCGGTCGGAGTAAGGGCAATCCCTTTGATCCCTACCTCATTTACGGTGAAATCCTTTTCGCTACTCATGAGAAGGATCCGATCTCCCTTCTTCACCGTTCCGTCAAAGACCCGGATCTTGATCACCACTCCCATGTAAGGATCGAAATAGGAATCATAGATAAGTGCTTTGAGAGGTGCCTTCGGATCTCCTTTCGGAGGCGGGATCTGTTTTGTGATCTCTTCTAAAACCGCCTGCACATTCAGTCCGGTCTTCGCAGAAATGGCTACAGCCTTATCCGCTTCGAGACCTAGACTGTCCTCGATCTGGAGCTTTGTCTTTTCCACATCGGCAGCGGGAAGATCCACCTTGTTCATCACAGGGATAATTGCCAGGTCTTGTTCCATGGCCAGATATAAGTTCGCTAAGGTCTGAGCCTCGACTCCTTGGCTCGCATCCACAATGAGTAGAACTCCCTCGCAGGCCTTTAAGGAGCGAGAGACCTCATAGGTAAAATCCACGTGCCCCGGAGTATCGATGAGATTCATCGTGTACGTATTTCCGTCGGCGGCCAGATAATTGAAGGTGGCGTTATTCGCCTTAATCGTGATCCCTCTTTCTCTCTCGATATCCATCGAGTCCAGGATCTGGTCTTTCTTGGTTCGATCGTCCGTGATCCTGCCTATCTCCAAAAGGCGATCCGCAAGAGTGGACTTCCCGTGATCGATATGGGCAATAATGGAAAAGTTTCGGATGAATTTCTGACGGTCGGACATTGCTAAAAACAAATTCCGTGGGGAATGCCCCTCTGAAAAGCGTTTTACTAAGGAGGAAACGAAACAACTTGCCCTGCAAAAAGCCTTACAGAGCAAGTTTAGCTATGTTAGAAGAGATCTTAGATCTTTTGAGTGACTAGACCATCCGGTTGGATATTCGTGCACTGGCCAAAAAGAACCGTAACTACTGGGCGAACCCCCAAAGCTGCGAAATTCTTGATCTCCTCTGCACAAGAGTCCACATCCGATTTATTGTAATATTCCGTAGGGCTGAAATTTGCCAAAATAGGTGGGAGAAGGATATTATTGATATAAGTCGCTCCACTTGCATCCGAAGCCGCAACCGCATACAAAGCTGCTCCAGTAGTGGCCGCTTCCTGGATCTTGCTCTTGGCCACACTTCCCTTATAACGGTCCGTGAATCCTGTTTGATTGGCTACAACGCAATTAGAAAGAATAAAGAGAAACGACACGATTGCTAGGATTTTTACCCGCATTTTCAAACCTCTTTTGAAATGTAATACTTCGTTATTTGGAATTTTCGGGAAAACTCTTCAATTTACAACTAGTTTTAGGTTCCAAAATTTATTTCCAAGGTTTTTTAGAAGAAGAAGTTAGAGCCTGCTCTTCCTCTATAGATCTAACGTACGACTTGGATCCCGTTCTTTTGCAAGCCTTCTCGATCACAAACAAACTGAGCTATATCGATCTGCTTATGGTGGTCGAAAAGAAAAGTCGTCATTCTTCCGACGAATCTTCCTTCGTATTCTTCTTCTGCAAAACGAAGCCAGGAAACGATGTCTATGATCTCGTGACAAAGAAATTCGTAATTATAACCTTCATGCACAAATTTCTCTCTGGGATTATAAATCTTATCCTCATCTAACAAAAGAACATTTTCCAGAGTGAATGGATAATCCTTTAAACCTCCGGCAAGACCTATCTGGTAAAAATTCTCCGCATCCTTCTTGGTCCGAAAAGCAGTTGTGCGGGCATCTCCGAAGAAAGAAAAGACTTCCGAATTAAATTCCATTTCTATCCTGGAGTTCCCGATCGTTTCTCCCGGATAAGCGACCTGATGATCTATCATGAATTTGTTATCTTCAGAGGGTTCTATAATACAATATCCCTTTTCCCAAACCAGGGCAAAAGGAGAAGATACCGAGATCGGGTTTCTCTTTCCGATCTCTTTCAGATTATCTTTTGCGCCTTCCATATAGACTCGATCGCAATAATCGAATGTAGGAAGACTCGCCTCCTCCAAGGAAAAATCTGCATACAATCCGAAGGCCAACATCCATGCCAGGGGATGTTCGATCACCTTGACTTCCCCTAATTGTATATTATGATTTCCTTTTATACATTTTCCAGGGTCCAGATCGTAACTTTTCCCATTCCAAGAAAAAGTGGATTTTCCGTTTTGTTTGGGGGAAATAGAGACCTGGCTCGGCTTATTCTCGAAAGTGGCCTTCCCTTCGACGGTAAATCCTTTCTGGAGTGTATAAGAAGAATCCTTATCGATCCCGGTTTCCTTTCGGAACGAATCAGGAAGGGATAATATCTTCGGATTTCTACTCTGTTTTAAGTCTAGGATCTGAGAAGGACTCGTGAGGACCTGCATGCTTTCTTCCCTTATTTCCAAACCCCTTCAATAAAGAGATAACTAAAGGAAAGAGATCCTAAATACACGAGCATCGTGGTTCCAGCCCAAAGCAGCTTAGAACGCAAAGGCTTTCGTTCTGTATGAAAATAGGCAAAGGTCGCAAATATCCCAAGTAAGAATTCAGGGACTAAAACGTAGATGGCAATATGCCCTATCATAGAAACGTTCTGAGCATACCAAATGGGAATGAACACGGAAACTTCTTCCGAGAAACCGAATAATAAAAGTGCCACTCCTCCCGCTACTCCATACTTTGCGATCGGATGGGCTTCCGGATAACGTTTCGTAAATCGGGTTGCAGAATATATAATTAAGAAGAATGGAATGGTCCAAAGTCCCGCCATGTATGCGGAGACCGTTCCGATCTTGAAGAATCCGTCCGGAGGAAATACTAAAATGCCGAGCACCTTGGAAAGGAACCAATCCGGAACGACTTGCAGGATACTTAAAGGAAACGAGAATAGAAAGATATCCATCCATCGATCGTGCTCCGCAACCTGAGCGATAATAGGCAGGGAAATATTATAAACGAGTACGAGAAAGAACAGTCTCCAACCGCTGGAGGCCGGGATAGGAAGGGCCAACACTATGATACATAGTATTGCAAAGGCTAGATGAAATAAAATGGAGTGCTTCTCGGTCGTTTTCATTGGGGGATTTCTATACGCAAACCTGCGAGCGGCAATCGTTTTTTGGTCCTTTTCCCGCTTGATTTATTTCCCCGTAACAAAAGGATTTCAGGAAAAATCTATAAGAGATAGGTATCATAGGAAACAACATGTCCAAATCTTCCAAAATCTCGGCGATCCGCGCCCGCGAAATCATGGATTCGCGTGGAAACCCTACTGTAGAAGTGGATGTTCAACTCGAAGACGGCTCCTTCGGTAGAGCCGCAGTTCCTTCCGGAGCTTCCACCGGAGAATATGAAGCAGTTGAATTGAGAGATGGAGACAAATCCCGTTATTTAGGTAAGGGAGTTCTCAAAGCTGTCGACCACGTAAACGTCAAGATCAAAGAACTACTCATTGGGGAAGACGCTCTCGACCAAAACCGCATCGACTTCCTGATGCTGGACAAGGATGGGACCAAGAACAAATCCAAGCTAGGAGCAAATGCCATCCTGGGAACTTCTCTTGCCACCGCAAAGGCAGCTGCGGCTCATACGAAACTTCCCCTCTATCGTTATATTGGTGGGAATTTCGCGAAAGAACTCCCTGTCCCAATGATGAATATCATCAACGGAGGAGCTCACGCGGACAATAACGTGGATTTTCAGGAATTCATGATCCTTCCTGTAGGAGCTCCGAATTTCAAGGAAGCTCTTCGTATCGGAGCGGAAGTATTCCATTCCCTAAAAGCAGTCCTAAAATCCAAAAAGCTCAATACTGCGGTCGGAGACGAAGGAGGCTTTGCCCCTGACCTTTCCAGCAACGTAGAAGGATTGGAAGTCATCCTACAAGCCATCGAGAAAGCGGGCTATAAGCCTGAAAAAGACGTATTACTCGGGCTAGACGCAGCTTCTTCCGAATTCTTCGATAAATCCAAGAAGAAATACGTTCTGGGCGGAGAAGGAAATAAAGAATTCACGAGCGCCGAATTAGTAGAATACTATTCAAATCTAGTCTCAAAGTATCCGATCATTACTATTGAAGACGGTCTGGACGAGAACGACTGGGACGGCTGGAAACTCCTGAGTGAGAAATTAGGGAAACGCATCCAGCTGGTAGGAGACGATCTATTCGTTACGAATATTGAGAAGCTCTCCCAAGGGATCTCATCCGGGGTCGGAAATTCGATCCTGATCAAAGTGAATCAGATCGGAAGTCTCTCTGAGACTTTGGCGTCCATCGATATGGCTAAAAAAGCCAAATATACGAATGTGATCAGCCATAGATCGGGAGAAACTGAGGACGTGACTATTTCCCATATCGCAGTCGGGACGAACGCGGGTCAGATCAAAACTGGCTCTCTTTCTAGAACCGACAGGATTGCGAAATACAACGAACTTTTAAGGATCGAGGAAGAATTAGGTTCTTCTGCGGTTTACAAAGGGAGAAATACATTCTATAATCTTTAACTCTATGGGCATGAATCTCGCAAACAGACTCTTCCTACTTTTACTCTTCTTATCGGGAATGTTTTACTTCACCGTACTTGGAGAGTCAGGGCTTGTTGTGAGATCCAGCCTAGAGACCAGTCTTTCCAGTCTACGCTTAGATGTGGAGAGATTGGAGTATGAGAACAGACAATTAGAAGAAAGACAGAAACTTCTCCGGGACGATAAGGTCGCCTTGGAGAAGGAAGCCCGCAAATACTATCTTCTTTCAGAGAACGCTCAAATCATCAAATTCAGGGAGCCGGAACCTAAAACGGAGAACCGTCCGGTACTTGCGTCCCGTCTAATAGCTTTGAGAGCGGATCGGGATCTTCCCGTCCCTCCCATCCAGTTGCTTCGCTTTTTTTACGTTTCCTTTGTAGCTTTCGTATTTATTGGAGTTTTCAGGAAATTACGGAGGAAGAAACTGGAACAACGCAGTGCTTAGGAGCCAGAATGTCCGAGACAGAAAAAATCAGCGAAGTCATTGAAGAACTCGCTGGTAGCAAAATTTCAAAAAAGTTCATCGACCATCGTAAGATCTTCCTCTGGGGAGCGGTCACAGATGAATCCGCAAAAGACATCGTAGGTAAATTATTATACTTGGAAATGGCCGATCCAGGAAAAGAGATCACCTTCTATATCAATAGTCCCGGTGGTGTCGTTACTTCCGGTCTTACCATCTATGATACAATGAAAATGATCTCTTCTCCTGTGCACACGGTATGCATGGGACTTGCTGCTTCCATGGGTTCGGTCCTACTCGCTGCGGGTGTGAAAGGAAAGAGAACCATTTGGCCAAACGGCAAGGTAATGATCCACCAACCTAGTATTGGAGGACAGATCGTAGCTCCTGCAACCGATCTTAAGATCCAAGCCGAAGAGATCCTCAAGACCAGAGCCAGACTCAACCAGATCCTTGCGGAAGCCTGCGGGCACCCTGTGGAAAAATTGGAAGAGGATACGGACAGAGACTATTATATGGATGCGGATGAGGCGATCAAATACGGGATCGTAGATTCTCTCGCAACCAAGATAGAATTCCCGAAGCCTAGCAACTAAGGTTTCGACCTTGGCCTCACACTCTTCTCTCGAAGAAACCATTCGCTCCTTTCTGGAAACCTTTCAGGGAGGAGTGAAAGAGTCCGACCAAGAGATATCCACCCTACTCCTCGAATTCTCAGGACTTCTATTCGAAAATCCGGAAGAAGAAAAAGAAAAGAAGATCCAAGTTTCCGATCTAACCGGATTCGAGTTAGACGAATTCCTGAACTTCTATTTAGAGGACATGTTCCCGGACGATTCCAGGATCCGATCCAAGGCGAAAGACTTCTTAAAGAAATTTAAAAAGTATTTGGATAAGAATTCCCTTCTGAACGCCGAACAAGCCGAAGACTGGAAAGAGTTCTTTAAAGAAAATGAAATACGGTAATATGGAGTCCCCTCATTTTCGTCCGAAAAGATTCGTTTCAGGAAAGCATGCGCAAACGATCTATAGCACTCTTTTTCCTCCTGAGAATCCATTAAGGACTTCTTATTATCACGAAGATATCCTACTGAATGTTTCCGACGGATCGGGAGATGCTTTGTGGTTAGAGCATAATCCTCCTCTTTCTTCCTATCGAAAAAGCTCTCCTCCAGCGAACGGACATTATATTTTAATGATACACGGAATGGAAGGAGACTCGGAAAGCTCTTATCTGGTATCTCTTGCCACTTCTGCGCTGGAACGCGGATATGGTGTGATCCGAATGAATCTCCGAAATTGCGGAAGAGGCAGAGGTTTTTCAAAAAAGTCCTACTACGCAGGCCAATCGGAAGACGTGCAGGACGTTTTGGATTTCATGTATGAATCCTTGAGTAGAAAGATATTCGTTTCCGGATTTTCCTTATCTGCAAACCTCATCCTGAAGTTTTTTGGGGAGTCCAGAGACCATAAGGCACTCGCCTTCTCCGCGGTATCTCCTCCTCTGGATCTGGCAAAGAACTGCGTGTTCATAGACTCGATTGCCGGTAGATTCTACAGAAATCATTTCATAGGTAGCTTTAAGAAGAAGATAAAAGACGGGGTCGTAAAACTGACTCCCAAACAGATCGAGGATTCCAAGAAGGTTAAGACCTTTTTCGACTTCGACGATATGATCACCGCTCCTTCCTTCGGATATCATAGCGCCATGGAATATTATAAGGCGAATTCCTGTATTAGCTTTATTCCTTTTATCCGTCATCCAGGGATACTCATCCATGCGGAAGACGATCCGGTGGTTCCTTTATTCGAGTGGAATTCCATCCAATGGAAGAAGTTGCCTAACCTGAAAACCATTCTGACCGAGAAGGGAGGCCATGTGGGATTCGTGACGAAATCCAGTCCGGAACTTCCGGACGGACTTTGGCTGACTAAAATTCTGCTGGATTATTTCGATTCAAGATTATAGTTTGCTGCTAACTCTGCAGATCGAAAGTGAATCCTAAACCTTCCTCTCCCAAACAAAGAAAACCCCTGCCCGCTTCTTTCTTTCTGATCGTTTCTTACGAAAACGAAGAGGTATATTATAGATTAAAGGAAAAGGCCGAAGCTTCCTTCTCCCAAACCCTGTATGAATCCAAACCTCTTCCTAAATGGAACCACCAATTTGAGAACTTTTTGGATTCTCCCTTAGGAAGATTCACTCGAATCCTTTCCTTAAAGAGAAGGATTTCCAGAGAAGAACTGCCAAGTCTGCAAACCGAATGCAGCAAATTCCAAACTGCGCTTCGCAAATCAGACGAATCCGTTCGGATCTTTCCGGGTTATCTCACTCCATATAATCTTGTGCTCGGCTCTCTGGAAGAAGATCTGCATAGAGTGTATCTGTTCCATGGGGTATTCGCAGAGATCATCTATACATTCCAGGGACAAAAATGGATCCCCCAGCCATATGCCCCTGAGTTCTTCAAGATGTCCGAAGTTATATACTTTTTTACTAATTTACGAGAATCTTATGTTACCTCTTTGGAAAAACGCTAAGCAAACCATCTTCTTTCTCTCTCTGTCCGTAACGTTCGCTTGCGAACCTACGGTCTTATCCGTAAGCAAGGTAGAACTCTGCGATTATTTTACTCGGGACGGAGCCTGCAAGGAACCAACCGTTCTGAACAAAAAGTATTCCGTAGATATCCCGAACGCTAAGAAGCCCCAAACCTGGGAAGATCTGGGAAATTATCTCTACTTTCACGCTCGGGAAACTCCGGGTTTTATCCTTAGAATGAACCGCAAGATGAGTCCCGAAGAAAGAAAGAATATTAAGGAAACCTATTTTGCTATGTATGAATTCTCCGGAGTTCGAGGCAAGATGGAAGGCTTCGAGATGGGAGAAGACTGGATCGGTTCCTTTAATTATCTAGGAAGCATGGTCAAAGAAAAGCAGAAGGTAGAAAATCGTTTAGGCCAATACCCGTACGAGACTTCCCTTTTTCCTACGGATCTGGAGTTTACTTGGTCGGCAAAGGGTTTCAGCGGATCCACGAAAACCAGGATCGATTTCGTGTATCATGTTCTCCCTGCGGATAAGTAAATCCTAATTAAATCGTTTTGAATATTTGCGAAGGGTCCAAGAAAATAGAACTTGGATCCAATTGTAGAATAAAAATAGCGAGTAAACCTAAGACCACTCCCGAGACGACCGGTATGAGCAGATTGTCATCCACAACCCCGTTCCAATAAGTCCCGCTGTACAATTCAGTCACCGCAGCAGCTACAACAGCCGGCAAGATCAAAAGAAGATTCTGCGAGAAGGTTCCGTCCCCGAAATGATAGATCCCGAAATCCTGCGGGTTTGACTGAACTATATAAACAAACCATAAACCGACTAAAGCGGAAGAAAGAATGAAAGCCACAATTCCTTCTTTGGACTTTCCATTCGAGAAGCGGTTCTTTCCGAAATGAGTGCCAACCCAGGCCGCACTTGGATCCCCGATCACCAAGAATAATAAAGAAAGAATCGTGATATCGGGCGGAAAGAAAAGCACTACGAACGTAATGGAAAGGAAATAAGGAAAGGTCCCGTTGATCCTATACTTCTCTTCTTCCTTCAAGAGTGGTCCTGCGATCCGTACAAACAGATTCTGGATCGCAGCTATCTTAAATCTGGAATACTCCAAAAGAACAAGCATGGTCAAGCAGGCTAATAGGATAAGAGTGATGATCGCGCGGGTGGCATACACTAGACCGAAGGCACCTTCGAATACATCGAAATAGTAACAGATGGGAACGATCAAACCTAATAGATGCCAGGCTTTTCTGAAGTAATTAAAGGATGATTTTTCAGATTTCATTCGTAGTATCCAGTTAGATTTTCAGCGCTTCGAGGCTATCTTCAAGGCAGCTTCTTCGTCGTTAGCAATTAGAAAAAAGCCGTTTAAACCCGCCATCTTAAAAACATTGATCACCGCCTTGGAAATGTTTACTAGTACGAGTTTATTCTTGCTTGTGAAACTTGTCTGGCTCACTTCTTTTAGGGCTTGGACCCCCGTGGAAGACACTAGATGCACATCCTCCATGTCCATGATCACCGGTCCTTGGCGGACTGCGACAGAAAGAGCATCCTTGAATTTTTTCTCAGTAAAGGAGTTGATAGAACCCTGTAATTTCAGAACTTGAACGTTGTCTATCTTTTCCGTAGAGATGATTATCTCGTTTAGGATCATATCATTCCGATTCGCCAGGATACGGGGATTTCCAAATAGATACAAATGGTTTTTCTATTCTTCACTTCAACATTCCTATTTTTCAAGGCGTATGGCTTTCCATTCTCAGGCGCCCTGGTCCTATGTATCACCTTGGCGCTTTCTCAATTCCATTCGCCAAGAAGTCGACTCGGTTTTCTGCTCTTGCCTGCTTGTATTTGTGTGCTCTCTCTCTGGGACGGATCTTCTCCGGAAGAGATCTTAGATATCATCTGCATTAGCTTGGCGGGAATGATCTGGGGAGGAGGATTATCCTTTCTAGGAGCGAGGCTACCCGCATTCAAGGAAGTATTGGCCACACTTCTTCTTGCAATCGCTTGTATGCTTTCCTTTGCGAGAAGGGAATATTCCCCCTTTCTAATTCCCCTTCTTTCCTTGGAGCTATTGCCATCCGTTCCAAAACAATTTCGTTACGGAATTTTACTCTTTGCGAATATAGCCGCTTCCTTCTGGATCTTTTCGGGACCTTACGATCTTGCCTCGGAACCTTCTCTCGTCAAGGTTGCTTTGCTTTCTTTGGGAATGGTCTGGGTGCTTAGAAAAGGTTCCACGGAATTCTTGAGCAAATTCTTATATTTCACCTTCTTCCTTCTTATATCCTTATCTCATCCTGGAAAGGAGTTCGTTGTCTTAGGTCTTGGCCTTTATTTTTCCTACTTGCAAGAAGGGACCTGGGGCTTAGAATCAGGAAGAGAAGCCTAATCATTCGGACCGATCCCATGAAAATCAAAGTAGCTCATCTATTACGCAAAACGGAAGAAATAGATAGAGATCTAACCGAACTCGGAAAGATCAAAGAGAGGATAGCATCTGACAGAGACTATTCGGAATCTTTAAGGGAATCCATAGGAACCGAAATGGATAAGCTTTCTTCTCAGAGAAAAGAGATGCTTTCCTTACAAACTAAGGAAACTCCGAACAATTGGAACGCTGCAAGCAATCCTTCCGGTGCCAGAGCCGCAGAAGGTTTGTACCAAGACAACGAAAAACGCTTAACTCGCGAAATATCCGTTGAAATCCAAGGTAAGAAGCAGCAACCTGCCCGAAAGACCATACATAAATACTAGTTTATCCAATCCTCTTGGAATAAGCCGGAAATTAAAACAGCATGAACAAAAAGATACTCGTACTCTCCCTACTTTCCTTCGCATTGACCCAATGTTCGATGGACTCCGACGTCCTCGCTTCCTTCAAAGGAGGCACAGTTACCAGAAAGGAACTCAGAAACTTCTTCAAATTGAACACAGGTGGCCGTAAACAAGAATCGGGCCATCCTACCTTAGAAGAGCAAAACCAACTCTTAGAAACCCTGGGTCTATTCAAGTTGATCAACGTTTATAACACAGACAACAAACTTGTTTCCGACCAAGAACTTGGCGTTTTTCTAAAATACTCTAAGCCTCAAATGGCTGCTTCCTTCTTACAAAAGAATTTAGCGGAGAAGTTGGAAAGAGAAGGCCAACTTAAATTCGCTTTTGCCAGAGTGATCCTGGTATCTTCTCCAGATCCAAAAGATGAAGCAGCAAGTCTGCAAAGAGCGGAAACTATTCTTGCAAATGTGCAAAAGCTTTCTTCCAAAAAAGAGATCGCTAAGTTCGTGACAGAGAATACGGACGAGACTTCCCGTAGAGCGGTTGGCGGACTTTTAGAGCCTCAATGCTTGAATTGCGGAACGGATCCAAATTCTGCGATCACCCAAGAAGCAGCGGATAAGAAAGGGACCTGGATCCTTAGAGAGCTACAAGATCCTACTCCGAACGCGGATCCTAAAACTCCTCGAGCTAAGAAATTCCTAGTTCTTAGAGTGGAGCAAGTAGAGACAATTTATGCTGCAAGATTGACCAAATTCTTTGCAAAAGAATTAGGAAAATTGAAAGCGATCGCGACCGATTATACAAACACTCCAGGACTGTCCGAGCAAGCGAAGGCTGACGCAAAACGATATTATGCAGATCTAAAAGTAGACGATATCGCTCCTCGCTACGAGGATTATATGAAGAAGAGATTCTTATACAATGCGGTATCCGAAGCCGAGGCAGATATCATCAAGAACTCCGGATACGAAAGAGCTCTAGTAACCCAAGAGAATCTAGGCACATTCACTCCCGAATCCATTCTTCTTACTAACCCTAAAACAGGTGAGACTGTAAAATTCAAGGATGTGGTTGCAGAGTTAAAACAACTCGCTGCTCTCAGTGGCCTGGACGCTTCCAAGCTGGACGATAAGGCAAGTGTATTACAATTTTTTAAACAACAATACATTTGGTTCAAGATCGCTGATCATTCTCCGGAACTGAAAAAGGCCTTGGCCTCTAAAGAGTTCGAAGAGGAATTCGAGTTAATGAAACTCTATATCGTTCAACCATTAGTTTTCAAGAAAGTACTTCCGAACGATGTATCCGTAACCGAAGACGAGATGAAGGCACAGTATGAGGCTGCCAAAATGTTCTCTTATGCGAAGCCTAATCCTGCAAATCCTCAAGACAGGATCCCTCTTCCTTACGGAGAAGTAAGAGAAAGGATCAAAGACGATCTGATCAGAACCAAGAAACAAAGCCTGGTTCGCGATTTTACGATGAAACTAAAGTCGGATTATCAATTCATATTGGATTCCGAAAGATTAAAGCCAGGTAAGATCTAAGCTATTACTTAAGAATACCTGAGACCCACTCGTTTCAGGTATTCTTATTGCATATAGCCCAAATTACTTATTCCTAAACCTCGTTCTACCTACCCGATTTCGTTCTAAAGTATTATAGCATAACGACCATTTTTTGCATTCGCCCTATGCAAATGCTTGATTCTTACCCTCTTCCCTTTTAGTATAAGCCTGTTTTTGGAAAAAATTTGTATCCTAATATGCGTTACACTCTGGGTGGAAATTTATTCTTGAGGCAAAGTTAGTGCTTAATATAACGGTAAAAAAGGGGAAAAGGATGAACAACCACATCTACATGCTTCGCAAAAAACGAGGTATCAAGCAATACGATATGGCAAGGGCTTTGGGCGTATCCCCTAGCTACCTTTCCAAGATCGAAACGGGAAGCCAAGCACCCACTGAGAAATTCAGACAAGCTTGTGCGAAATATTTGAAAACCACACTCGATAAGCTGTTTAACGATAGTCCGGTAGAAGAGGTTTACCCTGAATTCAGCCAAGGACTTACCAACAAACTCTGGGCAAAACGCAGAGAATTGGGGATCAAGCAATACGATATGGCAAAGAAACTGAAGGTCTCCACTCCATTCCTCTCTAAGGTGGAATTGGGTCTACTGGAACCCCCAGAAGAATTTAAGAGCATGGCCTCTAAGGTCTTAAAAATGAAAAAAGAGGAATTGTTTCTACACAAAGTAGAATTCTAATCCAAAAACGGGGGAATCTCCCCCGTGCGTTATCTTGCACATTCTTTTCCCTTTATGTGCTATAAGATGAAAACCCCGGTTCATCACCGGGGTTTTTTTGTTTTATTTTATGGTCACCTTTCCGCCGGAATAATCCAGACTAACCTTCTGTCCTTCTTGGAACTCTCCTTTGAGTATGAAATTGCTAAGCGCATTTCCAATTTCTCTTTGGATGAGTCGTTTCAGAGGTCTCGCGCCGTATTCCGGATCGTAACCTGCTCGGATCACGAATTGCTTTAACGCTGGTGTATAAGAGATCAGAAGACCGTTCTCTTTTGCCTTCTTCGCCATTGCTTCCAGCTGAAGTTCCGCAATTCTGGAGATCATGCTCTCGTCTACGGATTTGAATAGGATCACCTCGTCCAGTCGGTTCAGGAACTCAGGTTTGAAATGCTTCTTCAAGCGTTGATCAACCATTCTTTCCTTCTCTTCCTGGTTATATTCCGTGGAGCTTAAGATATCCGATCCTAGATTCGAGGTCAGAATGATGACCGTATTCTTAAAGTCTACATTCCTTCCTTTGCTATCCGTTAGTCTTCCTTCGTCCAGGATCTGTAAGAAGATATTGAACACTTCCGGATGCGCCTTCTCCACCTCGTCGAATAGGATCACAGAATAAGGTCTACGTCGCACTGCTTCGGTCAACTGTCCACCCTCGTCGTGTCCTATATAGCCCGGAGGAGCACCGATCAAACGAGAGACGGAATGTGCTTCCATATATTCGCTCATATCGATACGGAGCATCGCGTTCACATCGTCGAACAAGAACTCCGAGAGTGCCTTTGCAGTTTCCGTCTTGCCCACTCCAGTCGGTCCTAAGAATAAGAAGGTCCCGATCGGTCTGTTCGGATCGGCGATCCCCGCTCTCGATCTTCGGATCGCTTCGGACAATAATTCCAAAGCATGGTCCTGTCCGATCACCTTACTCATCAAAGAGTCTTCCATCTTCAGGAGTTTTGCTTTTTCTCCCTGAAGCATTTTGGATACAGGGATCCCGGTCCAACGAGAGACTATATTTGCGATATCTTCCTCATCGACTTCTTCTTTTAGAAGCCTGCCGTTCCCGGAGATCTTCTTCAATTCCGAGTTTGCCTTCTCCATTTCCTTAGAAAGCTCTACCAGTTTTCCGTAACGGATCTCTGCAACCCGGTTGATCTCTCCCCTTCTCTCCGCTTCAGCCTCCAGAAGTTTGTATCTATCCGTTTCTTCCTTGATATCCTTGATCTTGGAGATCTTGGATTTTTCGAGATCCCAGCGAGCCTTTAGGTTCCTAAATGTCTCTTCTTGCTCGGAAAGCTCTTTTACGATATTCTCCACCCTTTGTTTGGATGCGGTATCTGTTTCTCTCTTGAGAGCCTCTCTTTCGATCTTCAAGGATTGGATCTTCTTACTCAAACGGTCCAGCTCTTCCGGCATGGAATCCATTTCGATCCTCATCTTGGAACTGGCTTCATCTATTAGATCCACCGCCTTATCCGGCAGGAAGCGATCGGCTATATAACGATTCGATAATGTAGCTGCGGCCACGATGGCTGAATCCAGGATCTTGATCCCATGATGCAATTCGTATCTGTCCTTAAGTCCTCTTAGGATGGTAACAGTCTCTTCTACACTCGGTTCTTTTACATAGACCTGTTGGAACCTTCTCTCTAAGGCAGCGTCCTTTTCGATATACTTCTGGTATTCTTTAAGAGTCGTTGCACCTATACAGCGTAATTCCCCGCGAGCAAGCATCGGCTTGAGCATATTAGAAGCATCCATGGCTCCTTCTTGTGCTCCCGCTCCTACGAGTGTATGGATCTCGTCTATGAATAGGATGATATTCCCGTCGCTATGCTTGACCTCGTCCAGAGTGGCTTTCAATCTTTCCTCGAATTCCCCTCTGTACTTGGCTCCTGCGATCATCGCACCCAGATCCAAGGCATAGATCGTCTTGGTCTTGATCCCTTCAGGGACCTCTCCTTGGATGATCTTGCCTGCAAGACCCTCAACGATCGCTGTCTTTCCCACACCGGGCTCACCGATCAGGACAGGGTTGTTCTTAGTGCGTCTTGTAAGAACCTGTATGGTCCTGCGTATCTCTTCGTCTCGACCGATCACAGGATCCAATTTGCCCTGCTTTGCGAGTTCGTTCAGGTTCTTGGCATATTTCTTTAAAGCATCCGCTTTGTTTTCTGGAGTATCGTCCATGATCGGTTGTCCTTTCCTCAGTTCTAATACAGCTTTTAGTAATTTTGAATAATCTAATCCGAGTCTTTGGAATTCCTGGCGAAGACCGGAAACTCCCGCTTTCAAGAATGCTAATAAAACGTGATCCGTAGAAAGGTATTCATCCTTTAGCTCTGCGCGGACCTTGTCTGCGTTCTGCAAGAGTGCAATCACTGCTCGGGAGAAATTCCTTTCCACTCCGCCTTCTACCCTTGGTAGTTTTAAGATGGCTTCTTCGGTCTTGCGTAGGAACTCGGGCAAATTCAATCCTAGCTTAGCAAACAAAGGAGGAGCAAATCCATCCGCTTGTTCCAGGATCTTAGCAACTACATGTTCCTCTTGTACTTCCGGGTTCTTGTCGTAGGAAGACTGAGCGTTCGAAAGCGCTTCGTTTAACTTTAATGTGATCTTATCTAGTTTCATTTTATTCTCTGGAGTCCCAAATTCCGGATTTGCCTATTAGACTGGGAACAGACAAAAAGTTTCCCAATTTCTGCCAGAAAGTCAGAGACAATTTTCAATTTCTTATGTCCCATCTTTTTCCAATCTTAAAAGGGAATTCGTTTTGACAATAGGAGTTGTTCCAATGGGATTATAGTTCCACTCCCCGTCGGACTGGTTGCCAGCCCGAAATCCCCGGTTACGGAACGTTAATGTCGGATCACGCCCCAAAGGAAAGTTGGAAATCTCGTACAGGACTCATACTCACAGTCGCATCCGGAGCCATAGGTCTTGGAAATTTCTTGCGATTTCCAGGCCAGGCCGTTCAGAACGGAGGAGGAGCCTTCCTTCTCCCCTATATCATCAGTTTCATCCTAGTAGGGATCCCAGTCTGCATCACCGAATGGGTGATGGGAAGAATGGGGGGAGAACAAGGGCATAGTTTTCCGAACCTATTCCGTTCCTTTCTTTCCGGTACTCCTCTTAGACTCATGGGAACCATCGGAGTTACGATCCCACTTCTCATTTATGTATATTACGTTTTCGTGGAAGCCTGGTGTCTTGCGTATGCTTTCGATTTCTTTACCGGCCAGATCAATCTGGGCGCGGGCTATACTGACCAAGCCAGTCTGATCGCAAAAGCATCCGACCATTTCGAGACTGTGGTTGGGGCGAGAGAGAATGGTGCGGCAGTTCGTGGAAAGATATTCTACGCAACACTTGCTTGTTTTCTAATGAACTTCATCCTGGTCTATCGAGGGCTTTCCAAGGGGATCGAAGTATTTGCTAAGATCGCAGTTCCTTTGATGCTTGTTTGCTCTTCTGTGGTATTGGTTCGAGTTCTTACCTTGGACGGAATCGAGTCCGGACTCGCAAAGATGTGGAATCCGGATTGGTCCTCTTTGGGAGAAGCAAAGGTTTGGATCTCCGCTGCAGGCCAGATCTTCTTTACCTTGTCTGCCGGATTCGGGATCGCACTCGTATTCTCCAGCTATTTGAAGAAAGAAAACGACGTGATCCTTTCTTCTCTTTCTGCCGCATCCTTGAACGAATTCGTAGAAGTCGCCTTCGGAGGAATGATCACGATCCCTGTCGCGTTCTTGTTCTTAGGAGTTTCCGTGACTTCCTTTGGTACATTCGGGATGGGATTCATAGCGCTTCCTTCCGTATTCGCGCTCATGCCCGGAGGACAAGTCTTCGGGGCGCTCTGGTATTTGGTCCTATTCTTAGCCGCATTGACTTCTTCGGTTACCATGCTCCAACCGGTAACGGTATTCTTAGAAGAAGCCTTTCATCTCAAGAGACAGACCTCCAGTCTATATCTGTTCATCATCACATTCTTACTTTCCTTTCCGATCCTCTACTTCAATAAGAATTTCACGGCACTCGATCAGGCAGATTTCTGGGTAGGAACTGTTCTCATCTATATTCTAGCAACCTTGCAAATCTTGATCTTTGGCTGGGTGATCGGAGCCAAGAAAGGATTGGAAGAAGGAGACAGAGGCTCTCATACTCGGCTTCCGCGATTCTTCTGGTGGGTGATCCAATATGTGACCCCTGCATTCCTACTCATTGTATTCGGTATGTTCCTGTATCAAAACCTGGGATCGTATATCAACAAGATGAGCGTGGACTGGATGGTAGCACATGCACCAACAGGGACTACTGCAGAAGAAGCTACCTTTCAAGCCTTGATCTCCCGCTATGTATTCCTTGCTATCATCGCGATCTTCTGCGTGGTATATGGACTTGTTCATTTGAGCCTAAGAGGAAAAGAAGAAGCAGTGGCCGAAAAAGACAAGAGCAAGAACAAAATACTTCCCTTGTTCTTGGGCGGCTTTATACTCTTATTGGGGATTGCCATGACCTTCTTCCCTTATTCCGAGAAACCGCTAAAATTAGGTTTAGCTTTCATCACAGACGGATCATTGAGCCTAGATGGCGCGATCATCATGTGGGGATCTCTCGGACTCGTTACCCTTCTCTCCTTATTCTGTATCGTGAAATTATTCCAAACAAGGAATGCCTGAGGTCGCTTTGGGCCCCGTCGAAGAACAATTCCGAAAACTCTCTAAGCTTTGGCCTGAATTCGAATCTAGGCCAGGCCAGATCCAAATGGCAAATAGCGTTGAACGCGCGTTTGCCGATTCCAACCATTTGATCGTAGAAGCGGGAACGGGTGTAGGAAAATCATTGGCCTATCTGATCCCGGCGGCAGTCAGCGCATTAGAAGGAGAAGAAACAGTCATCATCTCCACAGAAACCAAGGCTCTGCAAGACCAGCTTATCAAGAAGGACATTCCGTTAGTCTCTCAGATCCTGGGCCAAGAAGTCAGAGCAGAGATCGCGATGGGCGCTTCCAACTATGTTTGCAAAAGAAAGCTGAGTAATGTTCTTACGCAAGGGACCTTTGGCCCGGAAATGATGGATCATCTCAATTCTTTCAAGGACTGGGTCTCTTCTTCCGAGTCCGGCAGAAGACAGGAATATGACGGATTTGCTTCTCCCGATTTTTGGGCAAAGGTAACCAGGGAAGCGGATTCCTGTTTAGGAAGAAGCTGTCCGAACTTTTCTCATTCTTTTTACTTCTTAGAAAGAGCTAAATGGCAAAAGTCCAATCTACTGATCGTAAACCATCATTTGCTCGCGGCCCATATCGCCTCCGATTTCAATATCCTGCCTGAGTTCAGAAAGATCATCGTAGATGAAGCGCATAATTTTCCGGAAGTGCTCGGTTCTGCATTCCGGATCGAACTCTCTTCTATAGAGATCCAAAAGCTACTGCAAGGGGTTTGGAATTCTCAGAAGAAATCCGGGTTAGGTGCGAGACTCAATTCAAGTAAGATCAACGATCTTGCAAGTCAGGCGAGCGAAAGGCTCCTAGTTTGTTTTAATAAATTACTCGGCGAACTTCCTTTGAATTTCTACGGCTCTCAAAGGATCCGAAGACCTTTAAAGATGGATGGAGGAGATCTGGAATCGGTTTTGGATTCCTTGCAAGAGTCCCTTCTTCTAGAACTTAAGAAATACTCCAAGGATAGTGACGATCTGGAAGAAAAGGAGATCGCTCTCGAGATCGAAATGTCTGCGGGTCGGATCGGTCAGGTTGCGGAAGGATTGCATCTGTTCCGGACCATGGATTCCGGAGAGAGAGTGTATTGGGCGGATCCTCCTAACCAAAAGACAAGAGAGATGTTCCCGAAACTTCTCACCCAACCCTTAGAATCGGAAACGATCTTAAGAGAGATCCTGGAACCAAGAACGGAGAGCATCGTATTTACCTCGGCGACCTTGGCGACAAACCAAGGAAACCTGAACTACTTCAGCGACCGGATCGGGAATCTTCCTGCTAAGTCGAGACTAGTCCCTTCTCCTTTTCCATATGAGAAGAATGCACTTCTCTTTCTTCCAAAAGACGTGAAGGATGCGACCGAATCCGCAGAGAGAAACGCGGCAGATCTTGCAAGATATATTATAAAGCTCATAGAACTCACCCAAGGCGGGACCTTCGTATTATTCACTTCAAATAAATCCTTGAATGAGATCTTAGAGATGGTCCGACCCCAAACGGATCTTCCGATCTTCTCTCAATTGGAACTGGGTCCTGAAGCCGCAAAGAATAGGTTCCTAGCGGAAGACAGTGCGGTTCTTTTCGGCGTTTCCACGTTCTGGCAAGGTGTGGATATCCGAGGGGATAAACTCAGATCCGTGATCCTGACTAAACTTCCCTTCCAACCGCCGAACGATCCTGTATTAGAAGCCAGGAGTGAAAAGCTTAAGGAGAAGGGAGGAAATCCTTTCCGCGATCTGCAACTTCCTTATGCCACTACCGTATTAAAGCAGGGTTTCGGAAGATTGATCCGTTCCGAAAGAGATACTGGGATCGTAAGCCTATTGGATTCCAGGATTTGGACCAAGTCCTATGGAAAGGATCTCATAGCAGCCCTTCCCCCTGCGAAACGAGTCTCCGATTGGAGCCAGCTTAAATTAGAATATTCTAAACTTCCAAAATACGAGTCGGGAGCCGCTGTATGAGACCTTCTAACATAAAGATCGCGAAGTACATTCTTCTGATCGGCACTCTGTTCTTGGGAATTTCCCTTCTTGCATGGGAATCCAAGGATAAGACGGAGACTGTCGTGGATTGGAAGGCGGGAGAGATCCGTAAGACTGTAGAGATCAAATTACCCAAGATCTCCTTTCATCCGGACGATCCTGATTTCAATAAGGAAGGCACAGCCAAGAACCTGACTGAAGCCCGCACTATGGCCAAGGAATCGGCAAGAGAAGAGATCAAGAAATATCTCTATAGGGGAATGGAGAATCTGAAATTGGATTCGAATCTCCTCTTACGGGAAAAGATCGCGGCAGACGAACCGTTTCGCGAGATATTCCAAGAGATCTATGAAAAGGATCCGATCGAATTGCAATCCCGCTTCGTAGGAAATAAGTTGATCGCGACGGGCATTCTTCCTTTGAAAGGAAAGAAAGGGATCCTAACTCATATTACTCTACCTTATGCCTCAGAACAATTCCCGGAGAGCTATCCGATCCAAAATCCTGCGGATGCGTATACCGGATTAATAGTAGATGCAAGACATCTGAATGTGGAGCCCGCACTCTTTTCCGAGATCCGAGACGAGGACGGCATCGGGATCTACTCTCCCTTCTTCGTGAAAAAGAGTTCGATCGTGAATTACGGATACATTCGTTATTTTTCTAAACCGAAAGAAGCAATGAGAGAAGAAGTAGCAGGAGTAAAACCATTATTCACTACTGCTTTGGGTATGTCTGGCAAATTAGGTGCGGACCTCGTTATCTCCAATGAGGATGCGGAGAAGATCCTGGCTTCCCCGAAATCCAGGGAAGCTCTCTTGAAAGGAAGGGTTATTGTTCTTCTTGCTCGACCAGAGAAGTAAATACTTCTTCCGCTTTTTTGTAAGATTCGGAGAAGAGATACGCGTATCCAAGATCCAGTAGTTCCTGCTTGTTCAACTGCTTTCTTCTAGCTTCGTATTTCGGGATCTCTTTGATCTTATCAGAATACTCTGTTACTTTCTCTTCGTAGGTAGGTATCTCTCCCGCTCCGGGAAGTTTTTCCAGAATATTCACTGCTTCGTCGAATTTGCCAATATGAACAAAGCATAATCCGAGTGCGGCAAGCACATCTCTATCTTCTTTAAGTTGATCCGAATTCTCTTTGAAAGTCTTCAGCGCCTCTTCAAATTTTCGAAGGTGGTAATTGGAAAAGAATTCCAAACGACAGAAGTATCCGTCGTTGAATAATACCTTGTATCTTTGGATCAGATCGGAACATGCCTTGTATGCGCCGATCTCTTCGCAGGTCTTGATGCCTGACTTTAAGATGGAATAAGAAACAGGGCTCGAAGATGCCTTGAAATATTCATGGAATAATAATGCGGCTTCTTTTGTATTTCCTTTGGTTCTGTGCAAGTAAGCGCCTACAAGAGGAGTAAGCACTGTCTTTCCTTCCAAAAGGAAATTGTTCGCGGTACCGGCTTCTGTCTCGAAGATCCCTACTGCTCTTAAATGATTTAAGAACACATTCTTCGGATTCTCTTCCGCAAGATGGGCGACCTCTTCATAGGCTCCCGTCTCGAAGAGTTCCCAAGCGGATTCTTCTAAAGAAAGCTGTGCGGAAAGGGCGGAACTTTTAGCCATTATGATACCTCTACTTTCTGGTATCGGTCAGGCGTAGATTTTCCCTAGATTTTTTTATGGGGGAATATATTACGGATACAGCCTTTCCATCATCCTCGGGAAAGGAATGCATTCCCGAACATGTTGCAATCCGCAGATCCAGGCCACCAATCTTTCCGTTCCGAGCCCAAACCCGGAATGAGGCACAGAACCGTATTTACGTAGTTCCAGATACCATTCGTAGGACTCAACGGGGAGTTTTTCTTCTTCCAGTCGTTTGATAATGGTCTCGTAGTTTTCTTCTCGTTCCGATCCGCCTATAATCTCCCCCACCCCGTCCGGAGCGATCAGGTCCGCATTGAGTACGGTTTTTGGATCTTCCGGATTGACCTTCATATAGAAGGCCTTTGCCTCTCTCGGATATTTCTGGATGAATACCGGCCCGCCATATTTTTGGCAGAGCATTTGCTCTCTTTCGGAATTGATATCGTCTCCCCAGACTATATCTTCTCCAGCGGATCTAAGATAGTCTAAGGCATCCTTATAGTCTACGATCGCAAACGGCTTGGAAAGATACTCCAGAAGAGGAGAAGGATCGCGTTCCAAGACTTTTAATTCAGCTCGGCAAGAAGCCACGGTCTCTCGGATAACAGTCTTTACGAAATCTTCCTGCAATTTTAAATTTTCTGCATGTGATACGTATGCGGATTCCGCTTCTACCATCCAGAATTCGGTGAGGTGTCGTCTTGTTTTACTCTTCTCCGCGCGAAAGGTCGGCCCGTAGCAATATACCTTGCTATGCGCAAAGATCGCTGTCTCTAAGTATAGCTGTCCTGTTTGCGCCAAGTAAGCATTTCCCAAATCGAAATATTCTGTGGAAAAAAGTGTACCTGCGGACTCTCCGATGGAACCGGTGAGTATAGGAGTGTCGATGAGAGTGAACTTATTCTCATGGAAATATTTGCGGATATGATAAGACAATTCGCTTCTGATCTTGATGATCGCAAGTTGCTTACTGGAACGCAGCCAAAGATGTCTTTGGGATAACAAGAAATCGATCCCATGTTCCTTAGGAGTGATCGGATAATTCTCCGATTCACCAACCTTCTTATAAGAAGAAAGGATGAGTTCGAAACCGATAGGAGACTTTTCGTTCTCTACAAGTTTACCGATCACTTCCAATGAAGTCTCTTGCTTGAGATGTTTGATCTCTGTAAATGGATCTTCTCCCAGGATCTCTTTCTCGGCCAAGACCTGGATGATCTTTCCGGAACTTCTCAAACTTAAAAACTGTCTGGCGTTGGAACCCCTGAGACCGTGAACCCATCCTTGGATCCTGACTGTTTCGTTTACATGTTTGGAAAGTTCGTTTAGATCGATGGTCTTCGTTTCGGACATGATCCTATTTTAAGCGTTTGTCCCGACTGAAAAGGATTATTTTCGGATGACATCGAGGCCCAAGGGGAAATCCTGAACCCATGACTGCGATTCTACTGGATGGAAAAAAACTCTCTCAAAAGATCAAGGACACGATCGCCGAAGAGATCAAGGCTCTTGTCGCTTCCGGCAAAAAGGCTCCCAAGTTAGCCACTATCCTCGTGGGAACGGATCCAGCCTCCGAAACCTATGTGAGTATGAAGGTAAAGTCCTGTCATGCTGTGGGAATGGGCTCGGAGAAAATCGTTCTTCCTCAAACCACTACGACTGAGGAATTACTTTCGGTCATAGATCGTTTGAACGCAGATCCAGAGATCCACGGAATCTTACTCCAACACCCTTGCCCTCCCCAAATAGATGAGAGAGCCGCATTCGATCGGATCGATCTGAAGAAGGATGTGGACGGAGTTACTACACTTTCTTTCGGAAAACTTTCCATGGGAGTGGAAACCTATCTTCCCTGCACTCCGTACGGAATGGTCCTTCTCATGAAAGAATACGGGATCAACCCGGAAGGAAAAAATGCGGTAGTGGTCGGTCGTTCTCCTATTTTAGGAAAGCCAATGGCAATGCTCCTTACCGAGATGAATGCGACAGTTACCCTATGTCATTCTAAGACCAAGAATCTGCCTGAGATCATTTCTCAGGCGGATATCATCGTAGGTGCCGTTGGAAAACCGGAATTTGTGAAAGCGGATTGGATCAAGCCCGGTGCAGTCCTGTTAGACGCCGGTTATAATCCCGGAAATCTGGGAGATATCGAGATCTCCAAGGCTTGGGAGAAATCCTCCTATTATACTCCTGTTCCAGGGGGTGTAGGACCTATGACCATTTCCGTGCTACTCTTGCAGACATTGTATTCCGCAAAAGATCACTTTACACCCCCGCTGAAATGAAAACGATGTATCTCTGATGGCTATCAGTTTCGACGAGTGCTTCCAGACCTATCCTCCGTTTGCACCCCCTGCCGATCTAGATGATTTTTGGGCGGAAGCGATCCGAGAACTCAAAGGGTTTCCGGTAAAGAACCAAACCAAGGCACTCCTAAAAGGAACCATTCTTAAAGAAACCATCTACGATATTTCTTTCCAATCTTATGGCAACGCAACCTTAACCGGTAGTTTGGTCATTCCTCGAAAAAGAGGAGATCTTCCTGTTCTCGTTTATTTTCACGACTACGCGAAAGACAGACCTCAGATCATCAAGGGACTTACAGAAGCCGGGATTGCTCAGCTGATCCTGGATCTGAGAGGGCATGGAACCCAGCTCATTCGTCCAGTTTTGAAGGAAGGCGAACTTCCGGATCCGGACTGGACTCCAGGATATTTCCGCAAAGGCTTGGAAGCGAAGGAATCCTTCTTCTTAAAGTCGAATTATCTGGATGTGATCCGTACAATCGAATTCCTACGTCTTACCGACGGAATCGACGGAGACAGGATCATCCTTGCGGGCAAGGGCTTGGGAGCCGCCATGGCTCTTTTCGGAGCGGCAAATTCTCCTAGAGTCAAGGCTCTTATATTAGAAACTCCTAATTTTTGCCATATAGACGATAACCAACTCAAGTTAGGAACGAGTTGGTCCAAGGAAATAGCAGATCAGATCGCAAACGGAAAATCCAAAAAATCCCAGATCAAAAAGAACCTGTCTTATTTTGATACACTGAACTTCTCCAAGAAGATCAAGATCCCTACTCTGGTGTCTGTGGGAATGGAAGATAAGGTCTCTCATCCTAAATCCGTGTTCGCCCTATTCAATCATTTGGTCTGCGATAAGAGAATGCAAGTGTATCCTACGGAAGGGAATGAGGCAGGTATCGCAGGGGATAAGCAAAATCAGGCAAACCTGGAATTCTCGAAAGAGATCCTGTTTCCGGAATGAGAGAAGTCCGTTTTCATAATTCTCTCACAGGAAACAAAGAGGTCTTCTCTCCTGAGTTTTCAGACAGAGTAAGAGTTTATTCCTGCGGACCGACCGTTTACAATTTCGCTCATTTAGGGAATTTAAGAGCCTTTTTATTCGTGGATCTGCTTCGCAGGTCGCTGATTGCATTCGGCTATAAACCGGACATGACCATGAATATCACGGATATAGACGATAAGATCATCCGTGAATCGATTGCCTCAGGCAAATCCATCCAAGAATTCACAAAACCTTGGATCCAATCCTTTCAAGAAGATTTAGCATCTTTGAATATTCAAAAATTAGAACATTATCCGAGAGCAACCGATTCCATTCCCGCTATGGTCGAGATCATAAAACATCTAAAGTCCAGGGACCTTGTTTATGAGAAGGACGGAAGTCTCTACTATTCCATTTCCAAGTTCAAGGGATACGGAAAACTCTCCAAGATAGATGTGAGCGGAATGAAAACGGGAACCCGCTACGATACCGACGAGTATGAAAAGGACGACGTAAGGGACTTCGTGCTTTGGAAATTCCCGAAACAAGAAGGCGAGCCTTCTTGGGAAACGGATATAGGCTCCGGAAGACCTGGCTGGCATTTGGAATGCTCCGCCATGATCCGAGACGTATACGGTTCGGGAGTGGATATCCATACCGGAGGTGTGGACCTTACCTTCCCTCACCATGAGAATGAGATCGCACAAAGCGAAGGCGCTTATCCGAATGAAAGCTTTGTCAAATACTGGCTTCACTCGGAACATCTTCTTGTAAATGGAGAGAAGATGGCCAAGTCCAAGGGAAATTTCTTCACTCTTAGGGACTTGGTAAAAGAAGGTGCCGATGTCCGACATATACGCTTTCTACTCCTTGCCGCTCATTATAGATCCAAATTGAATTTCACCAAGGAACGATTGGAAGAAGCGGAACAATCCGTTTCCCGTATCCAAAATTGCGTGAACCGTCTCCTGGAGGAGAGCTCTAAGCCGGGAATCATATTAGAAAACTCAAATATTCAAACTCCTGAATGGGATGGATTTCTCGATTCCCTGGCAGACGATCTGAATATCTCTAAATTCCTGGCGTTGGTATTCGAGACAGTCAAAGAAACGAACCATGTCCTGGATGGCGGTTCCATCTCAGGACCGGAGCTTTCTAAGAAACTGGAACTATTCAGAAAGATAGATTCTATCTTAGGAGTTCTTTCTTTCGAATGGAAACAAGAAACCTTGGATTCCGAAATAGACGAAATAGTCCGCCAAAGACAGGAAGCCAGAAAGAATAAGGACTTCGCAAAAGCCGATAGGCTCAGAGATAAATTGAACGAGTTAGGGATCATTTTGGAAGACACGAAAGAAGGTCTTCGCTGGAAAAGAAAATGAGCCGTTCCGATTATATCTACGGAAGAAGAAATATTCGAGAGATACTGGAAAGATATCTGGAGCAAGGATCCGAACTTCCCTTCCAGGAACTTTGGCTGACTTCCGGTGCAAAGAAAGAACTACAAGATATACTGAGCGAGATCGGTAGCAAGATCAAGATCCAAGAGGCTTCTCCCGGAAAATTAGATCGAATGCTGCCTGGAGTCAATCACCAAGGAGTCCTTGCGTCTCGGATCCTTCTTCATACCGGAGATAAGAGATCCTTCGACGAACATTTGGAAACCTGCAAAGGTCCCATTCTTGTTTTGGATCGGATCCAAGATCCGGGTAATCTCGGAAATATTCTTAGGACTGCAGAATGTTTCGGAGTGGAGACGGTGCTGATTCCGGAGAGGGATTCTTCCGGGATCACTCCCGTAGTGGAAAAGGTAGCCTCCGGCGCGCTGGCCTATTTAAACGTATTCCGCGTCGGGAACTTAGTGCAAATATTAGAAAAACTGCAAAAACGGAATTTTTGGGTAGTCTCCACTTCGGACCGAGGAGAAGAAGATTGGTCCAAGGTCCCTGCTTGGGAAGAACTTGTCATTCTCATGGGAAACGAAGGAGAAGGACTCAAACGGATCCTGATGGAAAAATCGGATTTTACTCTCCGCATCCCATTGCATGGACATATTTCCTCTTTGAACGTAACTGTGGCTACAGGCATCGTTTTAGACAGATTGAAAAACCGACCATAGTGTCGTTTACTCATCAATTTATTTCTAAATACTGAATTGTAACTTTCTTCTTTCTCAATTCTAGCTTGCGAATTTAGGGGCAAAAGGAGAGATTTTAAGGATGAAAGAATTTTTCTCTTTCCGATCCGTCCTTCTACTCATTTCTTTCTTTTCCCTGACCTATTGTGGGAATCTAGAGGATAGGCTCAAACCTCCGAGCAATGAATCCCTTTCGGACAAGATACGGGATTACCTAACTTCTTCCTATTATGCGGAACTGAACCATGCCATGTATAAGTTCTCTACGGTGATTACCCCACTCACCGTAAACGATCTTTCCACATTGTATTTCCAAGATCCGTTTTTCCAAAGGGATAATACCAAGACAAAGATCGTTTTCATCCATGGCTGGGATTTTACGGAAAAGCAAACGGACCCTCCGACAGATTTCAATAAGAAGATCTCCAATATCCTTTCCACTTGGAACCAAGCTTTAGCGTTTACTACCTCTCGAACTCCTTCGAATTACAGTTCGATTATTTATAACAATTTCGAGATTTACGTTTTCACATATCGTACCTCTGACTACATCGAATTTAATGGCAGAAGGTTTATCGATACCCTAAACAAGTATTTTGCAGCTTCGGATAAGGTAATCGTGGTCGCTCACTCGATGGGTGGACTAGTATCCAGGTCAGCGATCCTACATCCAAACAATACAAACGATGTGATCGATCATATAGTCAGCTTAGGCACTCCTTATTATGGCTCTCCTTTTTCTTCTCCTCAATATACAGGAAATTTAAGTTCTATCGGCACGATTATCAAATTCATGACCAATACCCCAGGAGGAAAGAATTTGGCATATACAAACGGACTTTCCTCTGGTGTTAATCCTATCCTCCCAGCTATAACCGATGGGCTGGACCAAGCATTTAATCCATTCTTAGAGGGATTGATTGCGAATCATTCAAAGGATGCACAAACGACTGCGTATGCAGGAGATATTTCTTCGAGTGGAGATTGTAGCGACGGGACGCATGATGTTATTTATCAAAGCGGTTGCTTAGTATTATCGAGCGGTGGTACTCCGCCCTTTCCTGATTCGGATGGGATTGTTCCTTGGAAGTCAGCATTAATGAATGGACACTTAACAAATAATTCTGCAAATGCAACCGTAAGCGACATGGATCACTCTCAGATGTCATTTAGAGATGCAACTGGAAGCCATCCAAGTCCGGTTTCCACTCACTTCGACAGCGTATTCAATTACATATTTGGGCTTTGATCGGTTCAGAACTTAAAGCCTAACCTTGATTCCCATCTCTCTCATATTCTCTTTGGTTTCTCTAATGGTGAATTCCCCAAAGTGAAAGATAGATGCCGCAAGAACTGCGTCGGCTTTCCCTCTCAATATGGCTTCTACCATATGCTCGGGATTTCCAGCTCCGCCGCTCGCTATAATAGGAATTTCTAAATTAGAAGAAAATGATTTTAGGAGTTGTATATCGAAACCTTTCTTGGTCCCGTCCCGGTCCATAGAGGTCAATAGGATCTCTCCTGCTCCCTTGGATTGCGCTTCTTGGGCCCAGTCCAATGCCTCCCTACCGGTTTCCGTCCTTCCCCCATGCAGGAATATCTCATGGCGTTTGCGTTCCGTATGGAATTTCACATCCACCGCACAAACGATGCATTGGGAACCATAGATCTCTGCGGCAGCACGAAGAAGGTCCGGATTCTGGAACGCTGCAGTATTGATGGAAACCTTGTCGGCCCCTTTTTCCAAGACGGCTTTTACGTCCTCCAGATTCCTTAAACCTCCGCCCACTGTGAACGGAATAAAGATCCTTTCCGCTACCGCTTCTACTAAGTGGATGAGAATATCCCTCTTATCGCTGGAAGCGGTTATATCCAAAAAACATAATTCATCCGCAAGATTCTGTTCGTAAGCGACCGCAGACTCTACCGGATCACCGGCGTCCACTAGGTTTACGAAATTGACCCCTTTGACTACCCTTCCATCTTTGATGTCCAGGCAGGGAATGATCCTTACGGCTAGTTCACTCATTGGATCTGTTCAGGCAGTTTGACTTTTGAAGACCAATCTTGGATGGTCTTAGCGAAACCGAAGATCTTCTCCTCATGAAAAAGAGGAGCGGTCACTTGCAATCCGATCGGCAGTCCCTTCGAATCCGTTCCTATCGGCAAAGACATGGCAGGAACTCCCGCAAGATTCACAGAAGTAGTCAGTATATCTGCCTTGTACATTTGGATCGGATCCGAAGTCTTCTCTCCCACCTTAAACGCGGTCGTAGGGGAAGTCGGTTGCAGGATCAGATCTACCTTCGAGAAATAACCTTCATATTCCCTTTTAATAAGAACTCTTGCCTTCTGCGCCCTTCCATAATATGCATCGTAATATCCCGCAGACAAGGAGAAGGTTCCGAGAAGGATCCTTCTCTGTACTTCTTTTCCGAATCCTTCGCTGCGACTTGCCACATAAAGATCTTCTAATTTACCGCTTGGGTCCTTTCTTGCACCGAAACGGATCCCATCAAAACGAGAAAGGTTCGAAGAACATTCCGCAGTAGCGATTATATAATAGATAGGGATAGAATTGGAAAGAAGGGAGAAATCCAGCTCTACTAGTTTTGCTCCCTTAGATTCCAAGTCGCTTAATAATGACTCGTATGCCTTGGCCACATCCGGATCGATCTCGGCACTCATCTTCATTTTTCCGATCCGCAAGCCTTCTAATGCTACAGGTTTTGCCTTTGCAGGATCGAAGGCTGTCAGGTTCTTAGAGGTAGCATCCTTTGGATCCTTTCCTGAGATAATGGAATACACATCCACTACTCCGTCAATATCCTTGGACAAAGGCCCGATCTGATCCAAACTGGAAGCATAGGCTACCAATCCGTAACGAGAAACAGTACCGTAGCTCGGCTTCAATCCGTATATCCCACAAAGAGAAGCAGGCTGTCTAACGGAGCCTCCCGTATCCGAACCGAGTGCGACCGGAACGAAGGAAGCTGCCACAGCAGCAGCCGATCCCCCGGAAGATCCTCCCGGGATCCGAGCCGTATCGAACGGATTCTTTGTGATCTGATAAGCGGAGTTCTCCGTGGAGGAACCCATTGCAAACTCATCCATGTTCGCTCTCGGAATGAGAACGAATCCTTTCGCTAATAATTTCTCAATGGCAGTCGCGTGAAACGGAGAATGATAGTTTTCCAGTATTTTGGAAGCGCAGCTGGTGATCGTACCTTCTATACAGATATTATCTTTGATCCCGATCGGGATCCCGTCGAATTCGGAAAGAGGTTTTCCTGATCTTCTTCTCTCCGTGCTCTCCGCTGCAGCCTTTAGCACATTCTCTTTTTCGAATGAAAGGAATGCCTTGATCTTAAAATCTTCCGCTTCAATGCGAGAGATCAAGGAAGTTGCAAGTTCGCTTGGAGTAAACTCTCCTGCATTTAATCCTTTCTTAATTTGGGAATAAGTCAATTTCCAGAGATCGCTCATGTTTCAATCACCTTAGGAACCACAAAATATCCGTTTTGAAAGCTGGGAGCGAAGGATTCAATTTGAGAACGACTTAGTCCTTCCGCAACCTGATCCGCTCTTACGGAATTTCCTTCGTTCGTATATAAGTCCTCGTCGGAAACGGAACTCACATCCAACTCAGTGATCGTATCCACGTAATTCAGTACTTTATTGAAATCGGAAAGAAACGCTTGGATATCTTTCGGATCGATTTTGAGCCTGGACAGCTCAGCTATTTTTTGGAGGGATTCTTCGTTCAGATTCACGGTTCCTTCTCCTTCTCCTTTAATATGCGTTCTTATCCATGACGCCTTTGAAAGGCGTAAGCAGGATGATCTTAATATCCAGCCAGAGAGACCAATTTTCTATATAATAGATATCCGCGGCTATCCTTTCGTCGATAGAGGTGTCCCCTCTCAGTCCTTTGACCTGGGCAAGTCCCGTAATACCGGCCTTGACCGCATGCCTTCTCATATAATGCCTATGATCGCTCTTGAACTTCTCAACGAAATGAGGTCTTTCCGGCCTAGGACCCACAACGGACATGTCCCCTAAAAGCACATTAAAAAACTGAGGTATTTCGTCAAGGGAGGTCTTTCGTAGTATCTTACCGATCGGAGTTACTCTCGGGTCGTTCTGGATCGTCCAAGTGGTCTCTGACTTTGACCTTTCTTGCACGACCATGCTCCTAAACTTGATCATCTTGAAGCTCTTATTGTCCAAGCCCACTCTTTCTTGGTAATAAAAGACAGGACCTCTGGAGGTTAACTTGATAAGCGCGGCAATGATCAGGAAGATAGGAGAGAAGATCAGAATAAAACTGAAAGAGAATAGAATATCAAAGCTTCTCTTGATCGCCCGATTGTAACCCAGACGAACAGGAATATTTCGAATGGAGATGACAGGAAGACCGTCCATCTCGTCCACTCTTCCCTTTGCTTTGATGAATTCTTGGAAGCCCGGAATGACTTTCAGATCGATCCCTTCCGTATCGCAGGCGTCCAAAACTTCTTGCAGATGATCGCCTTCCGCATTGTTCAATGCATAGACGACCAGATCCGGTTTCACTTCCAAAAGGACCTTTTCTATCTTAGAAGTCTTTCCTACCACCTTCATGTCCTTGCGGATCGGCTTGGGAAGCGCGGAACTCACATATCCTACGATCTCGTATCCGTAGATCTGATGTCTTTGGACGGAGTCGGCAAAACGGCTCGCAGTTTCCCTTACCCCGATCACAAGGACCCTTCTCAGATTGTATCCCTTGCTTCTCAAGTAACGCAGTATCTGTCTTGTGAACAAATGCAGCACACTGATGGAGAAGATATTGGTAGCAGCAAAGACCAGGATAAAGGAACGGGAGAATCTCTCACTTCCGAAGTCTCCCCGAAAGAAGAACAAAAGGGAGAGAACGGAGAATAGGTTTAAGAACACCCCACCTATGATGACCAGGAATTCGTCCGCAAAGGAAAGTCCTCTTCTGGGATGATAGAGATCTATGAATAAGAATACGATAACCTGAGATACGGAAAGGACCGAAGCCAAGACGAAATAGCTGACGGGGTCCACATAAGAGCGATCCACTCCTGTAGGATCTCCTACATAGAATCTGAGTAAGAATGCAAATAAGCAACTTCCCAAAGAGAAGATCAGATCCAGGATCACGAATAGTAATTTGAAGGTTTGGCTTCTTTCTTTTAGCATATTATTGAGATTCCACTCCCTCCACATAACCGGCTTTTAGCGGACGCTTTTTGAATCTATACAAACGCATTCTCGTCAACTGAGAGGAATCTTCCTGGCCCAGACTGAAATCCGTAAGAGATATAGAGAAGAAGACGGACTGGTCGTAAAAGGTAACCTGGCTCGCACCTGTGGTTCCTCCAGGAACGGATCTCAAGTCGCTACTTAATCCTAAACGGAAGTTCATGGTATGTAAATTATACTTTATAGTCCCCATGACACGATTGATATTCAATGCAGTATTCTGACGAGCCTGAGTTCCATTGATCCCGGTTCCATTGATCAAGTCCTGTCCAAAATTAGCGGAGGTCATGTTCATGGAAGTGAACGGAGCCGTAGGATCCTGGTTCAGGATATATCTTTGGTAGTAATAATTATCCGTTTGGTTGGTATATCTCCATGGCTCCGTCACTCTGGAATCTATCTCCGCTTCGAAGCCAAGCTCTCTTGTGATATCAATGCTCGCCTTCGCATATACCCGGTAATTATCCACCATAGAAGCATAATATATATGATACCAGGTCCCGCCCATTTCCAACTCTCTAATATATCTTAAGAAAGGAAGACGGAATCCTCCCATCTTATAGGAAACGGTCAGGTTATTCGAAAGAGGTCTGCCAAGGGGAGTATGGTATACGAAGTCGTTATTGAAGAAGATCCCTGAATAAAAGCTTCTCTTTCTTTCTAAGAGGCTTCGTTTGCGTTTGCTGAATCCTTCTAAGAAGTCTATATAACCAGCAAATCTGAATACAGTATAGTACCAACGCTCCTTATTCGTAGGTTGGGGTTGATACTGATCCGAGAAATTCCGAAGATCTCGGATGGTACGAAGTGAGATCTCGAAATTCTCCAGAGCGTAACTCTCCAAGGAAAGCTCCACCTCATGCTGCCTGTTCTTCATCAGGATGGGATCCTGCAATTCGGGCTTCTCCGCTTCCAACTTACGATAGGTAGCGTTAAAGAATAGGATAGGAGCTCCTACTCTCAGGTTCGTATTCGTTCTGAAATACTGATAACTATCCCGAGCAAGACTTCTTTCCAAAGAAGTAAAGTTCGTATTCACCGTGCTGGAAGAAGCGGTTCCGGCAGGCAACTGAGCCGATTGTTTCTTTGCTCCATAATATACCGCAGGAGCCAAGGAGATATAACTTCCAAAGTTCATAGAAGTACGAAACCCTGTTTCTCCCTGTAAGAAGGATTGCGTTCTCAATAGATTTTCCCGATAGGCTCCGGTTGGATCGTCGTAACTCCCATCAAGTGTAGGGATCTTCAACTTTTCCTGAACGGGGACCCCATAGAATCTCAACAGGGTATTCGTTAAATAGGAATCCCAATAGACAGGTGTCTCAAAATAAGGAAGTCTCGCTACCTCGGAACTATTCTTGATCGTAGTGGAAGGAAGAACGTCCACAGTAGGAAAATAACCGGACTTCGAAAGAGGGCTCAGGTTGTAGAAGATCATATTTCTCTTCATGTTCACGTTCACCGAGAGATCTCCCCTGTTCTCCGTATAATCCGCCTTCCATTCTAGAGTGTTTCGAACATAACCGAATCGAACGTCCCTGTAGGTATACAATGACTGCAAACTGTTATTGGGTTGATATCTATTCCCATACTCATATTCGAACAATCGATTCGTATAATTCTCGTATTGAATAGAGATATTCCGGGTAACGTCCTTTTCGGTGTTATTGGTTTTGGAATTTAAGAAGATCCTACCCTTCCACCAAGGATCCTTGTCCACTCCGACATTCGGGATATTGGTCCCGTAATAGTCTCCCTTATCGATTTCGTTCGTGACCCCGGTGGTGCCCAGTCCGTAATTCGCAAATCTGTTCTGGTACCCCGGAACGATCTGATAGGCTTTATGGTTGGCGTATCCTAAATCGATCTGATAATTTAAGTTCGGGCTCTGTCTCCACATTTCCGTTTGAAACGCCTGACCGGTCATTTCATAGAAGTCCGCCCGGAACTTATAGCCCATCGGAGCCCAGGAATTCCCAGGCAATACGGACCACTGGAAGGAGTTCTGCATGAACAAACCTTGGGTATTATTCTTACCCATCTGAGTGTTCCAACCATTGCCTAAATTATTATTATAGAAGAACGGAAGCCAGAAGACGGTGGTGCCTCCGACTTGAAAGCGCACATTCGATCCTATGATCGTCTTATCGTCATAGATCGTAACCTTGTCCACTTTGAAGGAATAGTGAGGCTTCTCTGCGTTACAAGAAGTGAAATAGCCCATTTCGAGCATGTAACGCTTATCATCTAGCTTCTTGAACTTTTCTCCTACAAAGTAAGCCGGAGACATGGTCCCTTTGGTATTATAGACCACTCCTTTATCCAGTTTATAATCGTAGATGAATTTGTCCCCGGTGACTCTCGCTCTTCCGTCCTCGAATTTGATCCCGCCTTCCGCATAGATCTCCTGCCGATCCGAATCCACGGAGATCGTCTCCGCCTCCAAGGCTCCGGTGCGAAGTTTCAGTCGGACCCTTCCCCGCAAAACGAGAACTCCACCCTTGGTCTTGTCCACTCTCATGAGTTCTCCTTCCGCGGCGTTCTCGATCACCATGGGGAGTTCCTTCTTATTGCTTTCGGCTAACGCGGAGAAGTCGGGTTTATTGTCCTCTTTTTCCCCGAGAGCGGCTTTGAGTCGTTTGCGTCTGGTATAAATGGAGCCTTCTCTGGAAAGACCTAGGTTTTCCAGCTGCTCGTCCACCTCCCTCTCGGTTAAGATCTCGATGGATCTTCCGAGCAATCGGTTTCTAGTCTTTACTACGGATCTTTGGGTATCGTCTTCGGTCGCGCTTGCTTCCGGAACCCCGGAAGTACGAGGGCCTGGGTCGCCCGTCTGCTGGGCCCAAGCAAGGCCCGGCAGAAAAAGGAGGATTAAACAATTTCGGATCCAGGGGCGCATTCCGATCTAAGCCAGACTATTGTGTCGGGTCAGTCCTGCATTACTAATTTATAGAAGGATAGCACCGCAATTCCCAATAGAATGCGATACCAGCCGAATCCGGAAAATGTATGAGCCTGCAAATACTTCAGGAACCATTTTATTACCAGGAAGCAGAGTAGAAAGGAAGCCACAAATCCAAGGATCAAAATAGGCAAATTGTCTCCGTCCAAAACGTTTCTGTGTTTGTACAATTTATAGGTGCTTGCCAGAAACAAAACAGGCACCGCTACGAAAAAGGAAAACTCGGCTGAATTCTTTGCGTCCTTTCCTAGAAATCTTGCAGTTACAATGGTAGCTCCAGAACGGGAAATACCGGGGATCAATGCCAAGCATTGGAAGATCCCAATGATCGCAGCGTCCTTCAAACGGATCGGGTTCTCACCCTTCTCCTTTGAATTTCTTTGAAACCAATATTCAGAAAGAAGAATGAAGACTCCTCCTACAAGCCAGGCCCAACCTAGAATTGCGAGAATATCCTCTCTTCCCTTGATCTTATCCAGAAATCCCCTAAATGCAAAGCCTGCGACCATGATGGGAAGAAAGCCGACTGTAACCTGGGCTAAGAACAGAAAGCCTTCCTTTTCAGCTTCTTTTTTGCGAAGATAAGAAAGAGCGGACCTTCCTTGTAGGAAGAATTTATCCCTATATAAGATCAGGACAGATAGGATCGCACCACTTTGGATGAATATATCGAATAGATCGTCGAATTCCTCTCCTTCCACAAACGGGAAGAAAGAGGAGAAGAGGAAAAGGTGTCCCGTGGAGGACACCGGTAGAAATTCCGTGAGCGATTCTAAAATGCTACGGAAAAAAGCGTTTAGATATGAATTCAATTCGGTAAGTTAAATTTAGCTTACTTGGTTTCCGTTGCTGGCGTAGCCGCCGGAGCAGGAGTCGCCGCGGAAGCCGGAGCTGCTTCTCCCTTCTTAGAATCTGGGAAAGTGAATTCTTGGTCTAGGTATTTTTCCAGGTCGAACTTATCGTTATGCTTGATAGAAACGCCTTCTTTGATCCTGTCGATAACGGATTGGTATACAGTCTTGGATTTTTCACCCTTGATCTGAGCGCGAACTGCATCATAGCATTGCTCGATAGTAAGAGACTCTGCTTGTTTGTATTTCGCTCTCAGCTCCTTACAACCAGCTTCTAACTCTTGTTCAGTGATCTTGATCCTAGATTCGATCTGTTCGGTGATGTACATGTTAGAGATCAACTGCATCTCTTGGAACTTTAAGATTTCCTTAATATCTGCTCTCTTGCTGAAACCGCTTTTATCTGCGGCAGCCTTGATCACCAACATCTGGCGATAGTTCTCAAAGAATCTTCTCTTCTTGAATTCGTTTCTTAGAACTAAAAAGCTTTGAGGAACTTTGTCTTCGCTTTCGGTTAAGAACTTGATGATATTTTTCTTTTCGATGTTTTGAGTGCGGCTCAGGGTATCAAGAGCGGTATCGTATGCAGCTTCGAAGCTTGCGGTAGTCACCTTATTGCCATCAATGGATTCGATGACAGGGGTTCCGTCCCCACAGTTCGCATACGCAACGATTGAAAATATTACAATTAAAGATACAGATAGCCGTTTCATTTAGAGGAATTCCTATGCAAAAAGTAGTACCGCCTGCCCTGGCGTCTATTACTTTTTGTCAGGCTGCATTTCCGTTAATAAGTACACTAATTGCGAAAGTTTGTCTTTTAGATTGGCTTTGCCCGGAATGTACAGAAGCACATTCGGTTCTCTAGGATTCATGGTGAGCCCCATTCTTGCGGAGATCAAGTTCACAATTTTCTCATAGCTCCCTAAAAAATGGGAACCTAATTTTAAACGGATCTCCTCTCCTAGTTCGGATACGGATTCGAAGCCAAGGACGGAAGCAAGAGTGCGGATCTTCTCCAACATGAGAAATGTCTTGGCCTCTTCGGGAGGTTCGCCGAAACGATCCGTCATTTCCCGAGTGACTTCCTCTATCTCGTCCAAGTCTCTCGCACCTTCGAATCGTTTATAGAATTCGATCTTTTGTCTTGTATCCGAAATATAGGTTTCCGGAATGAAGAAGTTGGAATCCAGATTGATCGCAGTGCGGACCTCTATCTTCACATCCTCTCCCTTGATGCGTGCGATCGCTTCTTCCAGCATCTGCACATAGAGATCGAATCCGACCTCCATGATATCCCCGGACTGTTCCTTGCCCAAAAGATTTCCCGCTCCTCTGATCTCTAGATCTCGCATGGCCACTTTGAATCCGGAACCGAGTTCTTGGTATTCATAGATGGTATTCAAACGCTTCTCCGCATCTTCCGTTACCACTCTGTCTTTCGGGAGAAGAAGATACGCAAATGCCTTTCGATCGCTTCGGCCCACTCTTCCTCGGATCTGATAAAGCTGGGAAAGTCCGAATAGATCGGCTCTCTTGACGATCAGAGTATTCACATTCGGGATATCGATCCCTGATTCTATAATGGTAGTAGTGACTAAAATATCGAACTTACGTGCATAGAAGTCCACAAGGGTCTCTTCGATCTCTTCTTCCGTCATTTGTCCATGCAGCACCCCAATAGAAGCTTCCGGAACGATTTCGTTTAATCTCTTGGTTTCTTGCTCAATCGATTCCACACGATTATAAAGATAGAAGACCTGGCCTTCTCTTGCGAGTTCGTTCCGAATGGCCTCTCGAAGAACCTCTTCGTCCTCTTCGATCACGTATGTTTCTACGCTTTGTCTGTTCTTAGGAGGGGTCGCGATAATGGAAAGTTCTCGGATCCCGGTCAATGCCATATGCAAAGTCCTAGGGATCGGGGTCGCGGTAAGGGTCAGCACATCCACCAGATTCTTTATCTTCTTAATGGATTCCTTATGGTTCACCCCGAATCTTTGCTCTTCGTCTATGATGAGAAGTCCCAGGTTCTTGGGCTGGACCGAGTTAGCTAGCACAGCGTGGGTCCCAATCACCATATCCACTTTCCCGGAAGCGAATCTTTTCAGGACATCCCTGGTCTCGCCGGGAGTCCGAAGACGAGAAACAAGCTCCACACTGATCGGGTAATTCTCGAACCTCTTTCTCATATTATTATAATGTTGTAATGCAAGGATCGTAGTGGGAGCAAGCATAAGGATCTGCTTACCTGCCATCGCCACCTTGAATGCGGCACGGATCGCAACCTCCGTCTTTCCATAGCCGACGTCCCCGCATACCAATCGATCCATAGGCTTAGGGGATTCTAAGTCCTTCTTGACCGCTTCGATCGCCTCGATCTGATCCGGAGTTTCCTCGTATTCAAACTCGGCCTCGAACTCTTCTTGGTAGATCGTATCCGGAGGAAAAGAATATCCCTGTAACTTGATCCGATTGGAATACATCCGAACCAGATCTTCTGCCAGTCCCTCGACCGCCTTTTGGACCCTATCCTTTGTCTTCTTCCAAGTGCTCTTTCCAAGACTATCCAGTCTCGGTCTTTCTGTTCCACCTACGAATCTTTGGACAAGGGAGATCTGATCCAAGGGAACGAATAGAGTATCCGCTCCATGGTATTCTAATTTTAGGAAATCCCTTTCCTTTCCGCCTGCGTTCACTCTTTCGATCTTCAGGAATTTTCCGACCCCATGGTTTACGTGAACCACGAAGTCCCCTTCCTTCAGATCCAAGAAACTTTGGATGGCCTTACTATTCTGTTTTTTGAATCTAGTCTTACGTTTGTATTCCCTGCCGAATACGTCATTCTCGGATAAAAGAAGAAGTTTCTCTTCCTCCCAAAGAAACCCATTCCGTATCTCGGAGACTGCGAGGTATACGTCATCTCCTGATCTTGGAGGAATGGAGATCGGTTCCGGTTCCGTCGCCTCCGGGTTTAATAAACGAATTCCTTCGGATCCGAATAGCCCCAGAAGTCTCTGGGTCTGTGCCTCGAAGGAGGAAGTAAGGATCACTCTCCAGCCTTCTTCCAACTTTAATTCTCCGATTTTTTCTCGTACTTCTCGGATCTTTCCCTTGAAGCCCGGAGCCTCTTTGATCGGGCAGATCAGATCCTCGTCCTTACTCGGAGGAAGTTGAGTAAAACTCACTCCTTGCACTTTTTCCAAGGCGCTCAATTCATCTCCCTCGCTCAAAAGATGAGCAGGGGATGCGCATAGGATCTCGGTGCTTCTTTTTTCGTAGAGCGAGGAATATTCCCTTTGTAAATGAGAAGTCCTTTCCTTGACCCCGTTCGGATCCGGAAAAATAAGCAAGGGTTTCGTATTAAAAAAAGATAAAATACCACGATTCTCCCGGATCATCGGGATCAATTCCTCGTAATATGTTCCTCCGGAACCGTCCGGGATCTCAGGCAAATGCAAAGAAGTGTCCGCTTTTGCGATCAATTCCCTATATTTTTCCTTCTGCTCTTCGGTGAGAACGAATTCATCCGCAGGCAAAAGAAGCGCCTCTTGCAGAGAATCGGAAGATCTCTGGGTTTCCGGATCGAAGGTACGAATGGATTCTATCTCATCCCCAAAGAAATCTATCCGAACTGGGTCCGAGGAGAAGGAAGAAAACACATCCAAGATCCCTCCCTTCAAACTGAATTCACCGAAGGCCTGGCACATATCCACGCGATGGTATCCCAGACGAATGAGTTCTCTCATTAAGTTTTCCGGCTGGATCTCTTGGTCTATCTTGATCAAAAGAGATCTTCCTTTTAACGCGGAAGCCTCGGGCAAGGTCTTCAGAAAACCGGAAACAGAAGTGAATACCAAGGCCTTTTCGCCGGAGAGAATACGAGCGAGAGCCTTGATCCTTTCTCTCTTCATCTCTTGCGGATAACGCATGTATTCGTATGGCAAGACTTCCTGGCCCGGCAGATAACAGATAGAATCCGAATCTAGATAGCTCAACGCTTCCCTGTATAGGAACTCCGCCTCCGTACTTGTAGGAGCAATTACGATAGAAGAGGATTTTCGAGTCTTAAAAATACTCGCTGCCAAAAGAGAATGTACAGAACTCGGAACGGAAGAGATCCTAACCCCCGGTTGGACCGAGGACAAAAGATCTTCCAGAGGCTTTTTCCAATCAGAAGGAACGGAAGAAGACTTAGCCATGGATTAGGAAACCCTTACGGTAAGATTATCGATCAGTCGGACCTGGCCCAGAAAGGCCGCCACCGCCAAAAGGATCTCTCCTTTCAGTATATGCAATTCTTCTAATGTATTCGCATCCAGGACTTCCAGATAATCGATCTGTATCAAAGAAGAAGAGTCCAAGACATCCTTCATGACATTCAGCACTTCGACAGGATCCTTTTCGCCTTGGCGGATGAGGTTCTCCCCCAGACGAAGGGCCCGATGCAAAAGCAAGGCCTCTTCCTTCTCCTTAGGACTCAAACGAGCGTTCCTGGAACTCAAAGCCAGTCCTTGCTCGGAACGGACCGTATCCACTCCGACGATCTCCATAGGAAATCCGAGCGCCTTTACGAAATCACGAACGACCAAGAACTGTTGATAATCCTTCTTTCCGAAGTAAGAGCGATCCGCGGGAATGGTATGGAAAAAACGGGATAAGACCAGAAGCACTCCTTCAAAGTGACCGGGACGAGTGGTGGCATCCAGATTCTGCATGAGATGAGGAACTCGCAACTCGACGGAAGGGATCCCGCCTGGATACATGGTATCCTTTGCAGGAAGATAGACAAGATCCGCTCCAGCTTCTTTACAAATTCGTAAATCGCCTTCCGTATTTACCGGATACTTAGCGTAGTCTTCCGGATCGTTGAATTGAGCTGGATTTACGAAAATGGAAACTACAGTTTTGTCGTTCTCGGAAGCAGATCTACGAAAAAGATCCGCATGCCCCTCATGCAAGAAGCCCATGGTAGGAACAAATCCCACCTTCAGCCCCTTGGACTTCCAAGCAAGGACCGCTTCCGTGATCTCTTTCGGCTCGGAAGAATGGATCATACTTCCCTCTTAGGAAGGCGTACCTTGACGGAATTCCCATGCTCTTCATCCAAGCCTTCGAATTCGGATAATACTTTTACGTAAGGATATAATTTCTCGAGAGAATCCCGGGTTACTTCCTGGTAGGTGACCCGTTTCAAGAAGGTCATGACCCCTAAGGAAGAAAAGATCCTACTTCCTCCCGCAGTTGGAAGAATATGGTTTGTGCCGCTGATATAATCTCCCATTGCCACAGGAGAATATGGTCCCAAAAATACGGAACCTGCATGCTTGATCTTCCGGAATAATTCCTTGTAATTCTTGGTCTGGATCTCCAGGTGCTCGGGTGCATATAAGTTCGAAAAATCAACGCAAGAATCTAAATTAGGAAAAACTAATATCCAACTCTCGTTCTCTATCGAAGCCTTTTTGATATCCGCTCTCTTAGGCCTTTCCTTCAGAGCCAGGTCGATCTCGGCTGCGACCTTCTTCGCAAATCCCATGGAATCCGTACAGAGTATCGCAGCAGAATCCTCGCCGTGCTCCGCTTGGGAAAGAAGATCCGCCGCCACCCAATTCGGGTTCGCAGAATCGTCTGCGATCACAAGCACTTCGCTCGGACCGGCAGGACTATCTATACCGATCACACCTTGGCCGCTTAAGAGTATCTTGGCGGCAGTCACGAATTTATTCCCGGGACCGATCACAAATTCGGAGCGGGGAATACTCTTCGTTCCATAAGAAGCCGCGGCGATCCCTTGGGCTCCTCCCGCAGTCACGATCGCATCCGCACCTGCGATCTTTGCCGCAGCGAATAGACCGTCCGGGATCCCTTCTTTCTGAGGAGGGGTTACGATCTGGATATGTTTCACACCTGCGATCTTTGCAGGAATTACTCCCATTAGAATGGTAGAAGGATACAATGCCTTACCACCGGGAGCATACACGGTCACCGATTCAATGGGAGTATAACGTATGCCGAGGGAATTTCCGGAGACTTGCACATCCAAGTCGGAAGGCATCTGGGCCTTGTGAAAGATGCTGATATTTTCCTTTGCCTTTTCCAGGGCGGCAACCAGTTCAGGATCCGCAGTCCCCTTCCAGTCCGGAACAGGATGATAGAAAGAAGAAGGTTCTAATTTGTCGAATTTAAGAGTGAAGTCCCGGACCGCCTCGTCTCCTCTGGTCCTCACCTCTTCCAGGATCGGCCGGACCAAAGAAAGAGTATCGTTCAGGTCTTGCTTAGCCCTCTGTAGGATAGACTCTAAGGAAAAACCGGCGTCTACTTCTCGGATCCGAATGCCCATACGGACATATTTTTTCTTTGCCCGGACTTCGCATCCCGAAAATCCTGGGTTCTCTTCTAAGGACAAGGACCATGAAAGTTTTTTGCCTCAACTGTAACGGGATTCGATCTTCCTGGGAAAAAGGACTCGGGGATATACTGACTTCCGAAAAACCGGACTTCGTATGTTTCCAAGAGACCAAGGCGCAACCGGACCAACTCTCTTCGGAGCAATGGGAGAGCTTGGGCTACAAGGCCTATTTTCATTCCGCAGAAAAGAAGGGTTACTCCGGCGTCAGTCTCTGGACCAAGAAAGAGCCCAAGAAGATCACCTATGGGATCGGAGTAGATGAATTCGATAAGGAAGGAAGAAGCGTTCTTGCCGAGTTCGATTCGTACGCGATATGGACGGTTTACTTTCCCTCCGGAACTACAGGAGATGTGAGACAGGCCGCCAAGATGAGATTTTTAGACGAATTCCTCAAGCTTGCCACTAAATTAAAGAAGAAGTATCCGAATCTGATCCTATGCGGAGACGTAAACATCGCTCACACGGAACGAGATATACATGATCCTAAAGGGAACGCAAAGAGTAGCGGATTTCTCCCGGAAGAAAGAGCCTGGGTCACTAAATTCCTGTCCACAGGATGGCTGGATAGTTTTAGGGAATTGTATCCCGACAAACAAGAATATACTTGGTGGACGTTCCGAGCTGGGGCAAGGGGAAAAAACAAGGGATGGAGGATCGATTATTTCTTCGTGACTCCGGAGCTGAAAAGCAAACTGAAAAGCCTGACAGTGAGAAAGGACCCAATCCTCTCCGACCACGCGGCCATGATCTTAGAACTAGACCTTCCTAAGAAATGATCATTTCTTAGGAAGAGTGAGATCGATCTTAGGAAGGTTCTTCTTTAGAAAATCGGAAAGTTCCGATTCGAATACGAGTACGGTGTCCGTGATCCTCTCCGGAGATTTGGAACGAACCACCTTCTTGTCCAAGAGTTTCCCTGAAAATAAGAGCGGGTCTTTCCAAAAAGGGACTTTGATCTCGATCACAGCATTCGTACCTTCCGCCGGGTCAGGATGAAAACGATCCAAGGTAAAGCTTAAAGCTGTACCTTCAATCCCCTCCCAAGTAGCAGGAAAGTCCCCGGACGAAGAATGAACTTGCACGGGAAGCTTTACCGTTTCAAAGAATCGATTCTTGAACTCCTGTACGATTTTATCCAAAATAGCCATTCTATATTTCTCTATCGTTAATTAACAAATAAGACTTAGTGCAACGCAAACAAATTTCAACTTTTTAGAAAAAAATGAGGGGTTTGTGAATACTTTTTCGGGAATCCCGGGAATAAAGCGAACACTCTATCGGAAGCTTTTAGAGGAAGAAGCGGCTATCCTGCAAATGATCTTGAGCGGAAAAAGAAGTTATAAAAAGGATGGTTTCCACCTAACATTGACTTGTCGATGCAACGTTTTGTAGACGTTCAGTGAGTATGAGAGAAAGAACCATGATCTTTCGATATGTATTCCCTCCTATCATACCCACCTTTCTGAATCGTTCTGTAGATAAGACCCAAGAGACATCCTAGTCTTTCCATTGCTTTCTTAAAAAACTTCCAAGTTATGGATTGTTTATATTCGGGTCCAGAAAGGTCCCAAGCACTCTTTTGCGCTGTCGAAGATACTACAAATTAGAAGGAGTCTTACTTTGAATACAGAGCGACCTGATTTCGTCCTGTTTCTTTCGCTTTATACAAAGCGGTATCCGCTTCTTTCAAAAAGATCTGAGAATCCTTTTCTCCCTTTCCGGGAGTCCGAGTCGAGATACCGATACTGACAGAAACAAAAGGAGAAGTTTGAGAGGCCTCATGGACCAATTTCAATTCTTGGACCTTGCTTCGAATATTCTCCGCAACTAATGCCGCCTTCTCCGCATCTGTTTCCGGAAGAATGACTGCAAATTCCTCTCCGCCGTATCTTGCCGGAAAGTCACCCGCTCTTCTGGCGGTATCCTTTAGGACCCCTGCCACCTTTCGGATACAATCGTCCCCGGCCTGGTGACCATACGTATCGTTGTATTTCTTAAAGAAATCTATATCCAGGAGAAGAAGAGAGATCGGCTTTCCGCCTCGGCAGGACCGTTTCCATTCCACTTCTAGGATCTCGTCAAAGAAGCGCCTATTCCAGATCCCGGAGAGTCCATCCGTTCTGGAGACTCTTAAGAGAGCTTGGTATGCTTCGGAGAGTTTATCCGTGATCTCTTCTAGGTCCTTTTCTCTTTGCTTTCTTTGCAGCATCTCATGGCGAAGTCTGAGAGCGGACCGAACTCTCGCTCTTAGTTCGTTTGCATCGAAGGGCTTGGTTACATAGTCGATAGCGCCGATCTCGAATGCGGATTCCAGAGTCTGCGCGTCATGGATTGCAGTGATGATAATTACTGGTAGATCTGCGAACTCTTCCTTGGAGCTCATTGTCTTCAGGATATCCAGGCCGTTCATCCCGCCGGGAAGAAGAATGTCCAAAAGAAGTAGGGAGATTTCTTTCTTATTCTTAGGATCTCCGTTTAACCCCAACCATTCCAAGGCCGTGTTCGGATCCTGAGTGGAAATTACATCCCCGTAGCCTGCCTTCTTTAAGATCCTCTCCACCAAGAGGCAGTTTTCGGGAGCGTCATCTAAGATGAGGATCCTATCTATTTCTGCGTGCGGAGAAACAGTTTTGCCTGTGTCTTTATTTGGCCCAAACATCTTCGCTATTTCTTCATCCGACGGAAGATTCAATTTCTTATTACTTTTAAGAAAAGAATTTTACTAAGCTATAGGAAAAGTTTTGGAAAGAAAGCCGTTTTTTTTTCTTCGCAGAAGTGTTTTTAGGCGACGAAAAGCATTCCTACCTGTAATTTAGAACGGTTCGAAGGGGGATACTTTGGAACAAACATTTTCAAGAAAACAAATCCTTGGCCTAGGCGGGGCAACTATCGCGGCACTTGCGAGTTCTTCCGTATTCGGAGAGGATCATTCTTCCAAAAAGCATTCTAAAAAAATGAAGAAATCAAATGCAATGCCGGTAGGTTCCGCAGCAGAGGCATCTACTCAATGCATTCTCAAGGGAAAGATCTGTATCAATATGTGCGTGGACGCTCTTTCAGAAGGTCACACCGAAATGGCGGATTGCTTGCGAAGCGTCGAAGAAACCATAGCGCTCTGCGAAGCGTTCGTGACCCTTTCTTCTCTGCAGTCGCAGGCTACCAAGAAATTAGCTTCTCTTTGCATCGAGTCCTGTGAGCGATGTGCGACCCAATGCGATAAACACGCTGACCATCACCAAGAGTGCAAGGACTGCGCCGAGGCTTGCAAGACCTGTATTTCCGAGTTCAAAAAACTCCTCGCGGCCTAAAGTGGGAATTCCACGGTAAACTTAGTTCCCTGTGCGGAGGTTTGGATATCCAGCTTGGCCTTCAATTGTTTGGACAGGATCCGGATCAGTTGAAAGCCAAGGGTTTCCTTGGATTCAATCTCCGCATAGTCCGGGATTCCTGCCCCATTATCCCCCACTTCCATTCGAAAGACACCGTTCTCATAATCTGCCTTAATGTAGAATTCCCCGTTCTTTCGATCCCCATACGCATATTTGATCGAATTGGTCGCGATCTCATTCACCATCATTCCGATCGGTAATGCCTTCTCCACGGCAAGGCTGAGTTCTCCAACTTCCACTGCTCTGTGAACCTTTGAGCCGGTACCGTATACATTCCATAGATTATCCAAGAGCTTATCGACATACGAACCCAGACCTACCTCTGAGAGATTTTTAGAATTATAGAGTTCATTATGAACGAGAGACATCGAATAGATCCTACTTTCCGTATCCTTTAGCTCTCGGGTCACTTCCTTGTTCTTGGCGTAATTTGCCTGCAAGTTCAAAAGACTAGCCATGATCTGTAGATTGTTTTTGACCCTATGATGGATCTCCTGCAGTAGTGCTTCCTTTTCTCTCAAGGACTGAAGAAGGGATTCTTCCGACTGTTTCCATTTAGTCATGTCGACTAGGATCGCGAGCACGATCTCTTTTCCCTGCAATTGAAAACGATAGGATGTAATCTCCATCAGAAGAGGAGTACCGTCCTTTCTCTTATGCACATGGGTTTCCGGGGAATTCTTTCCGTATTTCAAGATAGGAAGAACATCGCTTCCTTCCGCGCTCTGGTTCGCAAATAGATTATGAAATTGTAAACTTTGGAACTCTCTCCGATCATAACCATAGACTCTCTCCGCTTCTTGGTTCAGGTCCAGGATCCCTTCGGATGCTATATCGTAGAGAAGCACCGGATGGGGATTATGCTCGAAGATCAACCTATATCTTTCTTCGCTTTCTCGGATATGATAGGATTGCTTCTCTAACTTTGCGAGCATCTCATGTCTTTCGATCGCATAACGTATGGACCGGAACAGAAGAAGAGAATCGAACTTTCCCTTGATCAGATAATCCTGACCACCGGCCTTCAAGGCCTCTGTCGCAAGATTCTCATCTTCCGTTCCGGAGCAGATCACGATCGGGATCTTAGGATATGCCCGACTGATCGTTTCAAATCCATGAAGACCAAAACTGTCCGGCAGGGACAGATCCAAAAGAATACAATCTATCTCTTCGGAATGATCCTCTAATAGTTCCATTGCTGCCTCAACAGTCACGGAATATCTCAGACGGATCCCATACGGATCCGCTTCCATAAGATACAACTCGAAGAGCCTGGAATCATCTGGGTTGTCTTCGACAACTAGAATCTGTTTCATCTGGGTGGAGACGACTCTTGTTCTCATTTGGGAGGTAGCCTGGAAGTTTGGAACCAATAGATCCTTAGAGTCGCCATTGCCTCCAAAAAATTATCGTATTCCACCGGCTTTTGTATATATGAGTTCGCGTGCAAATTGAAGGTTGCCATTATATCCCGTTCCGCGCCGGATGTAGTCAAGACCACCACGGGGATCCTTTTGTACTCCGGATCGGACTTCAATTCCTCCAAGACCTCCAGGCCGTTTTTCTTAGGTAAGTTCAGGTCCAAAAGGATAAGATCGGGACGACAGGCTCCTACGAAGTCCCCTTCTCCCTTTACGAAATCTATGGCTTCTTCTCCGTCTTTTGCGACGAACAATCTCTTCTCTTCTTCTAATTCTTCTAAAGCTTCCATCGTAAGCCTCACATCCGCGGGATTGTCTTCCACCAGAAGAATATCAAAGTATTTTTTTTTAGACGAACTCATGCATTAAACCTCAGGCAAGGTAAAGAAGAATTCGGAACCGCTTCCGAGCAGGGACCGAACCCAGATCTTACCCCCATGATTCTCCACTATTTTCTTGCATATAGACAAACCTATCCCTGTCCCAGGATATTCCGAATTTGCATGCAGCTTTTGAAATATTATAAAAATACGATCGAAGTATTTCGCATCCATTCCGATCCCATTATCGGACACGCAGAATTCCAAAGCGCCCTGGACTTCTTTCACACTCACTTCGATCAGAGGTGTCCTCTTGGGAGAACGGAACTTGATCGCATTCGAAATAAGATTACTGAATAAACGATGGATCTGCTCCGGATCGGCATATATATTCGGAAATGGTCCTTCAAAGATCAGTCTGGTCCGAGTCTCTCGGATCACGGAACCAAGATCTCTTTCTACTTCTTCTAAGATCTCTTCCGGATCGATCCTAGTTTTCTTAACGGAAGCGGAGCCTACTCTAGAATAACTTAAAAGGCTCTCGATCAATACCTGTTGTCTTTTTGCTGCATCGACGGAAACCCGAATGAATTCCTTCATCTCCGGTTTGATATCTTTCTCGAATTTTCTCTCCAAGAGCTGTAAGTAGCTAGCGATTGTCCGCAAAGGTTCTTGGAGATCATGGGAAGCGATATAAGCGAACTGTTCCAATTCCTTATTCGTTTTTTCAAGTCCTCTTAAGGCCGCTTCCAAAGATTCGTTCGTTTCTTTCTTCTCGGTGATATCTCGATTCACCATGATCAACCCTGGTGAGACAAAACCGTCCGGAATGATCTTCTTAAAATTACTTTCGATGGAGATCTTCTTTCCGGAACTTAAAGTATGAATGAGTTCTCTCTTGGAAGCGCCGATCGTTTCCCAATCCTTCATGGCGGCCCTGTAATTCTCGTCTGAGATCCAATCCTCTTTGAACATCGAGGTGTAATGTTTGCCTAGACAATCACTCTCTCCCACTTCATAGAGTTTTGCGGCGTATTTATTATAGTATGTGATTCTTTGGTCCGCATCCAAGGCAATGATCGCATCGTTTACCTGAGAGATTACGGCAAGATTGAATCGGATCATAGCCTCATATTCGAGCCGATCCGAAATATCGTACATGATCCCGAGTATCTCTTCTACCTTCCTCTTCTTTCCAAAGCGAGGATACATCCTGGTTTCTATATAAAGACCGTTTATCTTACTATGATATATGCTTTCTTCTCCTTGTAGGGCCTTGTTAAAAGCATCTATCACTTCGGGACGGGATTCCGCTCTTTCATAAACGGTTTTACCGGCAATATCCTTCGGTTCCAATCCCAATCGTTTCAGCCCATTTCCTTCCGATAACAAGATCTTTCCTTCGGTAGAAATGGAGAAGACCACTACGGGAAGGTTTCCGATCACGGTCTTGAAATCTATAGTACGTTTTTCTAATGAATCCTGGGCTTCTTTTCTGTCGGTGACATCTATTGCAACGCCTACGATCCCGCTGATCTCCCCCTCTATCGATCTAGAAGGAGAAATTCGGATCGAAAAGAATCTTTCCCCAAATTCTATTTCGGAGCTGATCTCTTTTCCTACCAGAACGAGCTCCAAAACTTCTGCGGGACCCAAGCTGCGAAGACTGCCATCCGGCTCGGAGACCTCCGCCGTCCAAGCGTAGTCTACGAAGTTTGTACCCTTCATAGTGCTCGGATCTAGGCCCAAGGCATCCAAGGACTTGCCGGAAACATAGTTGATCAACCCTTCTCGGTCCGCGGAAAAGAGTATAATAGGTGAATTGAAGAGGATATAATCTAAGAGAGACTTAGCAAATACCGAAGTGTCGGAGTAGCCTAATGTTTTGGAGAGTGATTCCATATAGAATCCCCACCGGAACCTCGATCCCGGAAGGAACTCTTAATTATGGCGAAAATAGGATATTTTCAAGCATATTTCAAGTTTTTCAACATGATTTTCCACATACTCGCAAAATGATCCCCTAAGGGATCCATTATACGATCTCTATGGTCTCGATCACCACAGGTTGGAGGGGTCTATCTCCTGGTCCAGTGCCTGTTTCAGAGATTGCCTGAACTATGTCTTCTCCCTCGGAAACATGACCAAAAACCGCATGTCTATTGTCCAGATAGAGATTGTCCCGTACATTGATGAAAAACTGGGATCCTCCGGTGTTTGGTCCGGCATTTGCCATGGAGATCGTGAATTTCTTATTCTTCAGATCCGGATGGAACTCGTCTTGGATCTTGTATCCTGGGCCACCCATCCCGGTTCCATTCGGGCAACCGCCCTGGATCATGAAATTGGCGATGATCCTATGAAAGATCAGGCCATTATAAAAGCCTTTTTGAGCTAATTGGATAAAATTGCCGGCGGTAATCGGGGCTTTCTCATCCTCCAATAAAACGGAGAATTCCCCACGATTGGTTTTGAACTTTGCAACTGCCATAGTTTTCCTCTAACATCCAAAATCCTTCAGTCGTTTAAAGGATCAACTAAATCTGACAATTGATCCGAGAAACTCTTTCCTAGACTTGTTTTCAATTTGGAAGGCAATTATACCGATAATTTAACAGAGGAATCTCGGAATCTACTTTCCGTTCGACGGGCGTTTTTTTTCCATTTCCTTTAGGGAAATTTTCGTTCCAGACCAAAATCCGGGATAATATAGCAAATGCCATCATCCACAAAATACATTCCCTTTGGACCGAACGGTGCGGTCGCATTTTGGATCCCTGCTACGGATCGGATCCAAGGGGCAGCCCAACTCAGCTCGTGGGCGGAGAAAGGGATCAAGACTGTCGTCTGCGTATTCTCCGAAAAAGGTTCCTCGCTTGTCACCGAGCTCGAAGAATCTTTGCATGCGGGAGAATGGAAATTATTCGCACTCGAGATCCCACCGGGTCCCGAGACGAATGAGTCCGTCTTCTTCTCTTCTTGGAAATTAATTTCTGCGACAGCAAAGTCTAACGTTCTATTCCTAATCCCGCCTGAGTTATCGGAAAGATGGGAAGTGCTTCTTTCCAAAATGGTCTTGGCCTCTTATCCGCATATTGCCACAGGAGAATTGTCCGCTTGGTTCCCGAGTCTTGCAGGAGGTTCCGAAGAAACCCTGCTCGGTGAATTCAAAGCCTACGCTTCTAGGAAGAAGGCGCCGAAAGAGATCCCAGATAGCACCCGCGGGGAATTTTCCGTTTTTCTAAAGGAGCTTCCACTGGCAGTTTCCGGCATCGAGTTAGGCGTCTTTCAAAACGGGAACGGAAAGGACGGAAATGGGAAGAAGAAACTTCCTAAGATCAAGGAAAAGTCGGACGAGTTTCGGACACTCGAAACAAAGCCGGTCATTTCATTCGATACAGTATTTTCAGGTGAAAAGCCTTCGAACGAAGCGGAGACTGCCTCGAGCGCCCCTACTCCGACGGGATCTTCTGCGGAAGCATTACCTTCTCCTAAAGTAGAAAAAGAGAAAACCCAAAAACAAGAACCGAAGAAGGAAGCACCAAAGTCTTCCGAAGAAGCTCTTCGTACAAGCGCCAAATTCCCGTTACAGCTGAAATTGATGGGAGTGATCTCCCTTCTTCTTACCTTAACAGTTTCAACTGTGATCTTGTATGCGTCTAGCGAGTTCAAGAAGAACTATGAGGTCCGGGTTTTAGAAACGAACTTCTCTTTAGTAAATATATTAGGGATCAAGGTGAAGTCCGACCTAAAGGATATCCGGGACAAGGGCAAGACCCTAACGGAAAAACTCCTGGATCCTAAGGGTCCTGGCGCGTATGCGGATCTATTCTTTAGGAACGAACCTGACTTTCTTTTAGCGGGGATCTATTCCGCTCAGGGCCAAAAGCTAAAGAAGAAAGTGGTTCTATACAACGATTCTTATTTGGAAGGGATCTCTTCTAATCGAAATGAGTTGGACTCCGCTATCGAACAGAAAGAATCCTCTCTCATCAAATCGATACAATCCGGCGGAAGGATAGACAATCTCACTCCGAATTTCAAAGAACCGGCCTTCTCCATTTCTGTTTATGACGCCTCTAGCAATTCGATCTTGATCTATATTCTGCGTTCGGAAAGACTCCTATCCGTATTCCAAAAACAGGATATTAACGTTCCTTTCCTGATCAACGGAGATGGGGATCTGATCGCTCACCACGATCTTCAGCTTCTCGCGGCCCAAACGAATTGGGCGGATCTCCCTATTTTCGAGACCATGCTTTCTTCCGTGAGAGAGGATAGCCAACAGACAAGATACGAAGACAGCACAAAGACCAAATATTACGGTTCTTACCAGAAGCTAGGTTTTGGCGGAGCGGGAGTTATCGTTAGTGTTCCGGAAGAGAAGGTATTCGAGATGGTCTATCGCATCCAGACCAAGAACCTTCTCATCATGGCGATCGCGCTCTGCGTTGCGCTTATCATCGTATTCTTCTTAGCAAGAAATATCACCATCCCTATCTTGAAACTCCTAAGCGCTACCATTGAGATCGCAAAAGGAAATTTCAGGATCGGAATTCGCTCCACTACCAGAGATGAGATCGGTGTTCTTACGGATTACTTCGTGAACATGGGCAAGGGTCTGGAAGAAAGGGAGAAGGTAAAAGACGCTCTCGGAAGATTCGTGAACAAAGAGATCGCGGAGATGGTCCTGAACAAGGAGCTGACTCTGGGAGGAGAAAGAAAGATGTGCGCCATCTTCTTCTCCGATATTCGTTCTTTTACCGCTATCTCTGAAAAGCTACAACCGGAAGAAGTAGTCGAATTCTTAAATGAATATATGACCGAGATGGTCCAATGCGTGAACGAGACTCACGGGATCGTGGATAAATTCATCGGGGACGCGATCATGGCAACCTGGGGAGCGGTCCGTAGTTCCGATCAGGATGCGGAGAATGCGGTGAATGGTGCTCTTCTTATGAGAAAGGCTCTTTTACGATTCAACCAAGGAAGAGGCGGAGACAAGAAGCCAATCATTCGGATCGGTTGCGGTCTGAATTTCGGTCCTGTGATCGCAGGACAGATCGGTTCCGAAGAAAGATTGGAATATACCGTGATCGGAGACGCAGTGAACCTCGCCTCTCGGGTCGAAGCATTGAACAAACCATTCGGCACGGACGTACTCATCACTCAGGATCTGTATGATAGAGTGAGGGACATTTTCGCCGTTGAGAAAATGCAAGCCATCAAGGTAAAGGGAAAGGAAGATCCGCAACAGATCTACGCAGTCCTCGGAAGAAAGGACGATCCGGATCGCCCAGTGGACATTAACGATCTCAGAAAACGTCTGGGAATAGAATACGAATCCAAGAAAAAACCAAAAACAGGAGATGCAGAAGAGGAACTGAAGTATGAAATACTTGACTGACGGCCGATACGTCGTCACAGCACTGGTCGTACTTTTATTTTTCTTCTCGGGGCTTCTCTATCTATACGCCAACGCAGGCCCGAAAACTGGGAACAATAAGATCGTAGGCGAACTCAAATCCAAGCAGCTTAAAATATTACGAAAACTTGATTCTGAAGTGGTTTGGGAGGAATTGGACGAATCCGATCCGATCCGCTACAGAGATACTATTCGCACAGAAGAAGGTGCAGAAGCAGTATTACTCTTTACTGATGGAGATAATTCCGCAGAGATCCGCTTGGACGAAAGAAGCATGATCCTTGTGGAAGATACGGATAAGATCAGCTTCGTATCCGGATCACTCTCCGCAACCGGTGGCGGTGCAGGTAAATTGCAGATCAGTTCCGGGGACACAAAGATCGCGCTCGGGAATTCGGATCTGAAACTCTCCAAGGACGAGAACAAAGGCTTGAACTTAGAAGTAAAGAAGGGAGAAGCCAAGATCGTTTCCGCTTCGGGCGAGAATGTGGTGGGTAAAAACCAATCCGCCGATCTGAACGGTGGAAAAATAGAAGTCCATGTGTTGAACTTGGAGACCACTTCGCCTGCCGACAAGACTTCTCTTCCTTTGAAAACGGAAACCACTCAGGTCCGCTTCGAGTGGAAACCTGCCGAAGGTGTTAGGAATTATAGATTAGAAGTCGCTAAGGACTCCGGCTTTAGGACCGGATTGAAGAAGGCGAATTCAGTGGGAACTGCTGCGAGTCTCGTTCTATCCAACGGTTCTTACTATTGGAGAGTGGTTGGTAAAAATCCTCAGTCCGGAAAAGAAGAATACAGTGCCTCCAAGAATTTCAAACTACTCTCTTGGTCTAAACCGAAACTGGTCTCCCCTTCTGCCAAGGAAGTATTCTCTTATTCAACTGGTTCGGCTCCTCTAGTACGTTTTCAATGGATCACTGCCGACCCTTCCGCGAAATATAAGTTGGAAGTGGCAGAGGATGCTAATTTTAAACAAATTGCATATTCCAACGATTCTTCCGCAGGATTCTCCAAATGGGAACCTAAGTCGGAAGGTCAATTCTTTGCGCGCGTCAAAATGTTCTCGGACCGAGAAGGATTTACCGAGCTGAGTTCGGACTCCGTCTCCTTCTCCGTGAGAAAGTCGGCACAGGCGGAGCCTCCTAAATTACTGAAACCTCTCTTAGGAGAAGAGATCGGAATTCGGATCTTCAAGACAGGTTCCTTCTTCAGTTGGAGCGCGAGTAAGGAATTCAAATCCTATTCCTTAGAGATCGCGAATGATCCGGACTTTAAGAATATAGTATTCTCCAAATCCACAAATTCCAATTTTATGAAACCTGAATATGATTGGAAGGAAGGCACTTATTTCTGGAGAGTGAAAGCGGTGTTCCAAACCGAAGGAGAGATCTCTTCTTCTATCAATCGCTTCGTTCTAAAACCTTTGCTTCCGATCCGCTTGGCATTCCCGAAAGAAGGTTCCGAGCTGGGTCATCCTGTAGATGGCAAATTGGCATTCCGCTGGGATAGACCGGATCCTACCGGAAATTATAAATTGGAAGTCTCTAAGGATGCAAATTTCAATTCCAAGGTCGTAGATACTACAATCCGATCCGGAGTGAGTTCGGTGACTCTTCCTAGTCCGGGAGATTTCTATTGGAAAGTCTCCCTTCTCTCTCCGGAAGGAGAAGTTCTGGTGGTGAGTCCGGTTTCCAGCTTCAAGACCTCGGATTCCGCACCTTTTGTTACACCACTATACCCAAGGGATAGGGATAAGGTAGACTTGGATGAGAAGGAAAGTCTGGCCTTTTATTGGGAAACTGAAGGAAAGGCGGAAGCCTATATACTTGAACTTTTAGAATCCGACAAAAAAGCTTGGAAAACGGTATTTAAAAAGGAAATAAAAGGAGAATCTTACGACTTCCGAGAGTTGTACAAGTTGAAAGAGGGAAAATACCAATGGAAGCTTAGCGCAAAATACCGGGATAGTTCCGGTGCGCTTAGGACAACCTTACCTCTTTCCAGGGATTTTGATGTGGTAATCTCTGCTACTCTGAAGGCTCCGGAGATATTGACTCCTAAGGAATTCTATGTTGAATAAAAGCAAACATTCTCTTCCTTTCCTTCCCTCCTGGTTTGTTTTAGGAGTATTCCTTCTCATATCCTTCCCTATTTACTCCAAAGAAGAAGGAGTCAAATTGGAATGGAGACCGATCCCGGATGCGGGCGGTTATATGGTGGAGATCAAAGATTCCAGAGGAAAGATCACTCGGGAAAAAACGAATACCACCTTGATCCAATTGGAACTTCCTCCGGGAACGTATGAGCATAGGATCGGAGTATTGAACCGTTACGGAAGGGTTTCCGTATTCTCCGCCTGGATCCCTTTCGAAGTGATTCTTTCCCAAAAACCGGAGATCCTCAGTGCGGAAAAAAACAAATTCTTAAACAAGGATCTACCTGATACTTTTGAGATCAAGGGAAGGCATTTTACGGATGCCACTAAAGTTATATTAAAAGATTCTAAAGGATCGGAAGTCTCTATCAAATCGATGGAGGTAAAGAATTCCGAGACCATATTGGTCACGCTCGATAAGAAAAGACCTCCGGAAGGAGCGGTTTCCGTTCGAGTGGAAAATCCGAGGAACAAGGTCACGGAAAAAGAGAACTATCTATTCGTAGCGGAGACTGAAAGCGATCTTGCCGCATTAGAAGCGAAAGGACAGCAAAAAGAATCCGTATCTTCTGGGGCACCGTTCCGATTCGATTATGGAGCTGTAGCCAGATCGGCGATCATTCCTGGTTGGGGGCAGTATTACCAAAACAAATCCAATTTTAGGACCTTCTTATTCCCCGCTCTTCTATTGGGAGCCGGAGCCTATGTCGCAAGCGAAGGAAATTCTTATTTAAGCGCAAGCCATGCACTCGCTGCAGCAAGACAGAATAACGTCTTATACAACTACGCATTCATTCACACAGGGAACCCGGCCTTATTCGATCTCGCCTTTTATAATTATACGCAGATCGCTCCTAAGTATTCTGCCGCAGTCGCAGAATACAGCCAGTTGGAAGTGGGGATCGGAGTTCTTGGATTCTTCTATCTTTTGAACTTGATGGACGCTGGATTCTTTGCAGGAAATAAGGAAGTCAAGGTAGAAGGTGCTCCGGGTCCTGTGACCGTATCTCCAGTCATTCGCAACCTCAAGGACCAAGGCCAGATCAATTCCTATTCCTTGGGAAATTCCCCAAACCTATTCCAGAGAATGGAAGTGGGCGTTCAATTCGCCTGGTAAGTAATATCTCGAAATTGATATATATGCCTAATTTCGACCATCTTTTGCCAAAAATCCATTGACGTTAGACGAATGCTCAAGCATCTTCCAAATTATCAAAAAAGCTGGAAGTTGAATCATGAGAAAGTTTTTATCAATTGTGGCTATTTATATATTACTATTACAATGTAATTTGCCATTCATATCGAAGAAACAAAGCGTTCTTCCTTTCTCATTAAATTACAGTTTATTCAGCCTACTCATCAACCAAGCTCAGATAAATATTAACTATAATCCGACATCAGGAGGAATATTATCCTCGCATAATATGAGCTTAGTGATCCCTGTTGGAGCCACTAACTCAAAAATTGAAATTTCTGGAAAACTCCTTAAAGAAATTCCTCTTGTTACGGACCCGAACCTTATTCCAGCAGGTATTGCTTATGAATTTTCTCCTCATGGGACTGAATTTAATTTTAATCAGCTTCCAATACTTACTTTCAAATATGATCGAGAATTACTAACCGAAAATAATATAACTGAAGATAACCTAATGATTTATTATTATGATAATGAATTAGAAGAATATGTGCCAATAGGTGGGAAAATCGATAAGCAGAAAAAGACAATTAGTGCCTCATTGGAACACTTTAGTATATATATTGTAGCAGCTCAGGCAGAAAAACCTACAAATACCCTTCCTGCGGTCGGGGCTCCTTCATGTTTACCAGCATGTGGTGCAGCGACAACAAGAGCTGGATCGCCATTATATGTTCGATCAGTAATTACAGATCCCGACGCAGATGGAGCAATTGTAGATGTGACTCTCTACTACAGAATAGTTGGATCACCTACATATAACAGTGTCCCTATGCAAATTGAAAATGCCGTTCCCCCTGTGCTAAATCGATATGCAGCTTTAATTCCATCAAATTTCGTCACTACAGCCGGAATTGATTTTTACATTACCGCAACAGATAATCTCGGCGGAATCAGGATCAGAGCGCCTTTAATTCGCACACCGACAACAAGCATATGTTCCGTTTCGAACCCGGCAAATTTCACGATTTCCTCCGGATTTCAGAAACTTATCACACTAGCTGGAACAGCTGGTACAATTTGTCCAGGTGCAACAAACATTACTAACATCATAGCTGAAAGCTACTCAATATCAAACGGAGTAGGCAATTTGAATTCCGCCGGCAGTAATGGAATACTCTTTGATGCACAAAAGACAGGAGTTGGTGTTCTAACGACTACCGTAGGTATTTTCACAACTAACACTTCAATTACTGTTAAAAATGGAGAGGTATCGAGCATTGAAATTCTCGATGAAAACTCACTCCCTATTAATAACGTACTTGGAATCAGCCCAAATTATAATTATTCTTTTGATGCAGTTGGAAAAGACGCATATGGAAATCAAATTTTAGTTTTACCGAACTGGTCAAATACAGGTTTAATTGGAAGTTTTACAAGTTCAACCTCGGGAATTTTGAACACGGCAGGAGGAAACGGAAGCGGAACGATTTCGGCCACACTAGGTAGCAAATCGAAAACAATAAACGTTGTAGTCACTTCAGTAAATCCGCCGACAACTGGAATTTTCGCCGTTCCTGGTATAAGTTCTATAACGATCACCTGGGATACTGTAGTCGGAGCAAATTCATATAATTTATATTATACAACTGACGGAAGCATTCCATCAAAGCTGAATGGGATCAAAGTAAGTAATGTAACTTCTCCTTACATCCACTCATCGCTAACAGACGGCACAACCTACAATTACGTTTTAACTTCTACAAATTCCGGGCCGCCCGGACCACCTACAGGGTATGAATCTTTAGAATCATCGCCATTTTCTGCGATTCCATTACCTGCAAATACTCCTACTTCACCAACTTTCAATTTAAAGATAGGTGTCCAAAGCCAAACCTTCGATGGAAAATATACATTTAATTCAGTACTTCAAAATACGCAAGGATCAAGTGTAGCATTTACAGTTGAAAATTTAGGGGCAGCTAACTTGCAATTTTTAGGAGCGCAAGCCGTGCAAATTTATGGAGCCAACGCTGATCAGTTCCAATTTACGCAGCCCATTTTTCCTGTATTACCTGGCCAATCTTCTAATTTTAATATTCGTTTTTCACCGACTAGCCCTGGCATCAAGACCGGAGAATTAACAATCCTTTGTAACGATCCGAATACTCCCTACTTCCGATTAAACTTAGAGGCGTTATCTGTTTGTTCTGGAGATGGGGTTGAAGATTTAGTAGGCTGGAATAAGAAAATCGACGGGAACTCAGGTGATGATTCAGTAGGAGGAACTGCCTTCGACGGTTCAGGAAATATATATGTTGTAGGATATGGAACAAACCTTGTTTCTACAACGAGTGGAACTGATTGGTGGATTAAGAAATTCAATTCCGCAGGCACAGAAGTTATTACAAACTGGAATAAAAAGATTGATGGGGGGATAGCTGCAGCTGCGCAAGCCATCGCAATAGACAGTTCAGATAATATTTATGTCGTAGGGTACGCAACAAATCTTGTTTCTACAACAAGTGGAACTGATTGGTGGATTAAGAAATTCAATTCCGCAGGTACGGAAGTCACTACAAACTGGAACAAAAAATTTGATGGAGGAAAGAATGCCAATGCAATAGAAGCAATAGTAGACTCCTCTGGCAATCTATATGTAATCGGCATGGGGACAAACCTTGTTTCTACAACAAGCGGAACTGATTGGTGGATTAAGAAATTCAATTCCGCAGGCACGGAGGATGTAACGAACTGGAATAAAATTTACGACGGAGGAAGCGATGCAAAACCTTTCGGATCTACAATTGATTCATCCGGAAATATTTATATTGCAGGTTATGGAACAAACCTCGTCTCGGCTAATAGTGGCTCAGATTGGTGGATTAAGAAATTTTCTTTGGCAGGTATAGAAGATACAGCCAGCTGGAATAAGATATTTACTAGCCCGAATCCGGGAAATCTTCCTGGCGAAACGGCAATGAGTATAAAATCTGATAAATCAGACAACATCTATGTATCTGGGGTAGCCTTTAATCTCATTTCCAGTAATAGCGGCTCTAACATGTGGATAAAAAAATTTAATCCAAATGGTATGGAAGATTTAGTAGGATGGAATAAGAGATTTAGCAACTACTATATAGGAGCCAACATTGTATTAGATTCGAGTGGAAGTCTATTTATAACTGGGGCAACTCCAAATTTATCTGGAGGGACTAATAACACGGATATATTCATAAAAAAATATTTATCAACAGGCTTAGAAGATACTGCAAATTGGAATAAAGTTTTCGATAATGGTTTCAACGATTACGGTTTACGACTATTATATCATCCTTCCGGATTTCTCTACTTTGCGGGGACTTCGTTGAATGCCGGCTCCCAAAATACCAATAACGACAACGATTGGATATTGAAGAAATTTCAAGCATCTGCTTGCTATTGAAAAGTCAAATGTCCCTGTTTGAGCAGGAACTGTTGATAAACAGAGAGCGATTTGGATCGTAAAGTGAATCAACTGTTCATTAGAGTTCATTGCATTGCATAAAATTGACATAATTAGTATATCCCTATAGTAATAAGGATATACTCTTGTTTCCTTCTTGCAAACAAGACAGGATACAAATTTTGTTTTAGAAAGATTAAAGCGATACTTCCCTTCCAAGGGGAATATTCGAATTAAGGATGCAATTTGGTGCATCTGAAATTGTTTCATTATTAATAGGGAAATGAGAATGGCAGGAGCGAAGCTTCAAATACGGAATTTCTACCGCACTCTTCTTTGCGGTTCCGCCCTTCTATTTCTGGCCGGTTGTTACTCCGGTCCTCATAACGGAAGCGTGCTAGAATTCCTGACCTTCCAACCCAGCTATAACGCATATACTGCTCCCGGTCCAGTAAACGTAGAAGTGAACGGTTGGACAAGCGGTGGGACCTTGGATGTTTACAATGATCTAGGCGAGCATCTTTCTTTTACCGGGGATGGCACAATGCAATTCCCTACTTTGATCAAGCTTGGTTCTACGTATGGAGTTCATGTAACAGTTCCGACAGTCTCTCCCCAGTTGGATTGCATAATTAGCAATCCGAACGGCCCGATTAAATACCCTCTGACTACGATCTATGTTACTTGTGGTCTGGTATTTCATGATCTATCCGTCCAGGTATTCGGCTTGGATCCTTCGATCGCGTCTTCTTCTCCTCTCGTTCTGCAAAGCTTGTCGGATTCCCTTAGCATTACTTCGGACACTACCACCGCTAAGACTTTCCCCACCCAGATAGGAGATACTTCCACATATACGATCACGATTGCTTCCGTTCCGACTGGGCATACTTGCTTCTTCCCGAATGCGGATGGTACAGGCTCAATGACGGGGAATATTACCGTTAAGGTAGATTGTGTCAGTGTATTAAGTGTCCTTCCTTCTTCTAATCTGGTAGGTGGAACGGATAAGATTGCGATCAACCTTTCCTATCATGGAGCTCTCTCCGGATGTTCCTATTTGGCAACCGGATCTTCCACTAGACAGGATGTGATCAGCCTGAGTCCCCAACCTACGATCTCTTACCCAAGCGCTCCGAACGATAATATGATCGTGCTCATTCCGGATGCTACCACTCTTTGGGGCCCCGGAGGCGACAGTGTGGTCCAATTGCAGGGATGTACTTCGAATGGGCAGCCTATCAACGGAGGAAATCCGATCTATTACGAGTTCACTGCCACAGGAAACATACGTTATGTGGACATTTCTAGCGGAAACGATGCGAATAACTGTACGGATGGGACCACGAATGTTTGTCAGACCATCCAAGCAGGGATCGCTGCCTGCGGAAGTACGGCTTCTTGTTCGGTTTATATAGCGCAAGGGATCTATCCGATCACTAGCCAATTGCAATTAGACTCTAAGACTTCCTTAGTGGGAGGTTTTCCGAGCGGATTCACTGGAGCAGGACCGGATCTCTCTACGTATCCTACTATTCTTCAGGATCAGACTACTTCCTGTGGGACCTCCTACACTGCCCTTTGTAGTCCGATCAATATTACGACTGCACTCTTAAATCCTGCTTCCATTAGCTTAACGGTAAGTAATTTGCGGATTCAGATCCATCCTACCGCAAGTTATGCGACAGGTATCCTTGTAGATGGGGCTGCATTCAACTCGGGACAGATCCGTATCTCGGATAATTTTATCTACGGTTATGAAGGCTCTGCTAGTGCTACCGCAGGAGAAAGGACCGGTGTAGTGGTACGTTCTTCTAAGAATGTGGTCCTCATAGGCAACTGGATCCGAGGGGATTCCGGCGCTTCTGTGTCCGCGGCGGTCCATCTGGATGACGCAAATGCTACATTCCTTTTATATAATATACTGGATAGTCTTGTTACGACCACTGGAGGCTATAGCACCGGGGTCCAAATGGATAATATCGCAAGCGGCTCCGTGGTTGGCATAGCCAATAACAAGATCAATCCGTATCAATATATTCTCACCGGACTGACTCCTACTAAATCGAACGGGATCACGGTGGCATCTACTTCCAGTATTGGTTCGGTCTATATCTTCAATAACGATATCTTCGTGGGAAATTCTAGCGCAGCCACATTAGGAGACGCTACCGGGATTTATTCTTTGGCCTCTGGCGGAAACATCTATAATATCTTCAATAACCAGATCTTCGGCAGGACCTCTTTAGGAAATAGAGCCGGTATCTATTTCCAGAACTCTCCTTCCACTTCTACGAATGTGCTCGGGAATAATTTCAACGTAGGAATTCCGATCCTCGTTGGGGCGACCCAATATACTTTCTGCGGTTCTGTACTTGCTGCGGGCTGTATCAATGTTCTATTGGTTCAGACACCAGTAGGACCGATTAACTCTGCCGGAATTGGAACCTATGCGAATAATTACGGGGACAACCCGATGTTCAAATCGATCAGTGGGGTCGCTCAGATCTCGGATATCTGGAGATTTAACTCTACTACGGGAACCCCAAGCGCTGCCAACACACCTTGTACCTCTATGTATGGTGGAAAGAATATATCCTCGTATATTCCGACCTTCTTAGTTCCTTTCTTTATCACTGATTTCGATCTGCATACAAGAACGACTACTTCGTATTCTCTGACTCCTTCCGGAGCAGATTCGATCTCTATTGGCGTTTACGAAATAGACGCAAACTGCCAATAACGGAATTCGAATATTCTAAATATCTCACGTCGGAAAGGATCTTTATAGGGACCTATTCTTTGGAGGCGAGATCTTCCCATTCTTTTACTTTCAGAAGAAGTTCTTCTTGTAATTGTGTGAGTCTTTCTCCTGACTTTCTTGCAAGCTCCGGATCGCTGGATTGCAATTTTTCCACTAGATCCTTTTCTTCGGTTTCCAAAGAAGCGATTTCCTTTTCTAAGGCTTCCAGTCTTCTTTTATCCTGGTATCCTAGGCCTTTCTTCTTCGTTGGATCCGTCTGCTTTTCTACAGATCTCGCAGAAGGAGTCTTCGTTTCCTTCTCCTCATATTCCCTATATTCCAAATACTCGGAATAGTTTCCTGGAAAACGTTCTATCCTTCCTTCTCCCTGGAAGATGAATAGATAGTCCACTACCCTATCCATAAAGTATCGATCGTGAGAAACCACGAGAACCACACCTGGAAAATCATCTAAGAATTCTTCGAGCACGGAAAGTGTAGGAATGTCCAGATCGTTCGTGGGCTCATCCAAGACCAGGAAGTTCGGGTTCTTCATAAGAAGAAGGACCAAATACAATCTCTTCTTTTCTCCCCCGGAGAGTCTTTCGATCTTAGTCTGTTGTAATTGAGAAGGAAACAAAAATCGCTCTAAGAACTGCGAAGCGGACCAGGTACTGCCGTCGCTCATCTTTATGGTGGGAGCGATCTCTTCTTTTACATAGTCTAGGACCTTCTTATCCTTAGGAAGATCCCTGCCCATCTGATCGAAGTATCCAAAGCTTGTATTCAGACCTGTAGAAACGTCTCCTGAGTCCGGCTTTTCCCTTCCAGTGATCATATTCAGAAGAGTTGTCTTTCCGGTCCCGTTCGATCCTACGATCCCTATCCTCTCCTTGCTCTTGAAAATATAGGAAAATCCCCCTACGAGAGGAGTGTTAGTGTACGCTTTCTTAATATTCTTTAATTCTAATACTTTTCCGCCGAGTCTTCGTCCGGAAACGGAGATATCCAAAACGATATCTTTTCCTGCTTTCTTTCTGTCTAAGACCTCAATGACCCTGTCTGTTCTCGCCTTTTGCTTGGTTCCTCTCGCTTTAGGCTGTCTCTTTAACCATTCCAGCTCTGTTCGCAAAAAGGATTTTCTCTTGGCCTCTTCCTTTTCTTCGATAGCCTGCATCTCTACCTTCTTCTCCAAATAAAGGTCGTAATTCCCGGGAAAGATCCGAAAGTTTCCTCGATCTATTTCCAGGATACGATTGGCGATCTCCTCTAAGAAATATCGGTCGTGGGTTACGAGTAAAACTGCCCGATCCGTGCTTTGTAGGAACTCCTGCAACCAAAGGATCGCATCTATATCAAGATGGTTGGTAGGCTCGTCCAATACAAGAAGATTGGATTCTTCCGTAAGTGCTTGAGCAAGCGCGACTTTCTTGACCATTCCCCCAGAGAGTTCTCCCATTTTTCGGGTCACATCCGGTATATTCAGTTCTCTTAATATATTTTTGAGTTTGGATTCCAGCTCCCACGCCTGTTTGGAATCCATTTCTTCCATTGCCTCGTGGTATTCCTTCTCTGCGTTTTCTCCTCCTGTTTCTAAGAGGACGCATGCCTTCTCGTAACGTCTAACTGTTTCGAGCAATGGACCGGAGCCGGAGAGTATATGTTCTAATACCGTTTTTTCCGGATCAAACTCTGGGAACTGGGATAAGAAGGAGATCTTCAGCTCTCTGTTTCGAACTACTTTACCGCTATCCGGTTCTTCTATTCCGAGTAAGATCCTAAGCAAAGTGGATTTTCCGGAGCCGTTGATCCCGAGTAGACCCGTCTTCTCCCCTTCGTCTATCCCGAAGCTAAGATTACTGAATAATTGCTTTTCGCCGATTGCTTTGGAGACTCGGTCTACGGATATGAGATTCATTCCCCTCCAGGCTTTTCGATCCTGGAAGAGAGGCAAGGATTTTAGAAAGAGGAATTCTTTTTGGAAAGAGGTACTTGGATGCTATAGCGGGTACCGATCTCTACAGGGACCAATTCCCATTTTGCCTTTAGCTTATCCAGTAGCATTCCCACAAGTTGCAGCCCTAGTCCGTCCGAATTCCGAACATTGAAATTCTTAGGCAATCCGACCCCATCGTCTCCAACAAGAATAGAAATACCTTCGGGAGATTTGTTCAGTCCTATAAAGATCCGACCTCTCTTTTCTCCTGGGAAAGCATACTTTAAGGAATTGGAAACCAATTCGTTAAAGACCAAAGCCAGAGGAATAGCAAAGTCCAAATTCAGTCGGATATCTTGGGATTCTATGGAATATTCCACCTTACGGTTTGCACCGAAAGATTGCACGAGCGCAACGAGCAAATTATTCAAATACTCGGTAAAGTCCGCGTCTGCAATCGTATCGTTTTGATACAGCTCCTTATGAACGAGAGCCATGGACTGTATTCGCCTCTCACATTCTTTCAGGATGGAAACTAACTTTGGATCATCCGTGAAATCGGTTTGCAGACTTAAGAGGCTAGAAACCACTTGCAGGTTGTTCTTTACCCTATGATGGATCTCCTTTAGCATCACTTCTTTTTCCTCTAGCGATTTGCGAAGTGTTTCCTCATAATGATATCGCTCCGTTACATCTCGGATGATCTGGGTAGCACCGATCATATTATGGCTTTCATCCCGAATGGAACTATAATTGATCTCTAATACGTTATCACTGATCAGACCGGAGATCTTTCTCTCTATTTTGAAGACCTCTCCGGTGAGGGCTCTACTCCAGTTCCGGATAATGGTTTCCATCTCCTCAGAATTATCCATGGCCATATCGTAAATGCGATTGCCTACGGTCATTCTTCTTCCGTACAATCTCCAGACCAATAATTCGAACGCAGTATTGCAAGAGATGATCCGCAGGTCCATGTCGACTGCACAGATGGAATCCTTCACACCTTCTATGATCGCTTGCAAGCGATCGTTTGTCTGTAGGATCTTTCTTCTGAGTTCTGCAAGCTCTTCGTCGGCTTTTTTTCTTTCGGTAATATCCCGAACGATTACCTGCATGAATTTCTTTCCTCTCTGGTCAAAAGCCACTGCAGACACTTCTACCGGAAATTCGGAACCGTCTTTTCGGACGAACTTCTCTTCGATCGGTTCCAATGGTTCCGACCTGAGCATGGCTCTCAAGACTCTTTCACTCACTACCTGCCTGGAATCAGGATGGATGAAGTCCGTGATCTGCATTCCTTCTACTTCTTCGAGAGAATTATAACCGAGCATCTTGAGTCCGGCCTCATTGATATATAGGACTTTTCCATCCGCATGGAGTCCGATCCCATCCGGAGATACTTCTACAAGCCTTCTGTATTTCTCTTCGCTTGCTAAGAGTGCAGTCTCCCAAACGGTCCTAAGGGTGATGTCCTTTAAGAACAAAACCACTTCCTTGATGGTACCTTCTCTCAATAGAGGAGCAAAGGAAGCTTCCAATTCCGAATTGGATGTTGTGGGGAATAATCTGCTGAAATGCCATTTGACCTTTTCTCCCGAAAAGGCCTTATTCAATTGTGCCAAGAAGATCTCTCGATGGTCTTCGGAGATATAGGAAAGGATCTTATCTTCCTGTTTCAATTCGATCCCGAATTGCTTCTCTATCTCCGTGCGACCGGAAGAGTTCACATATTGTATTTTTCCGGAGGGATTGATTCGAATTACCCAATCCTCGGTACTATCTAATAAAATACTAATATAGGAGAGTTGGTCCTTTAGGATGATCTCGTTCTTCTTTCTCTCCGTGATATCCTGAACGGAACCGTAGATCTGGGTCACTCTCCCCAAAACCTGATCCCAAATAGGACGACCATGATCCCGTAGCCAAAGGATCTCTCCTTCCGGACCGTAAACCCTGTATTCGTCCACTCTAGAAAGGCCAGTTAATAAAAACTTAATGCGTTCGTCTACAAGCGCATGATCGTCAGGATGGAATTTACTTAGATCCCTTGCGTTCCTAAGAAGTATGAGATCCTCGGATCTCATCTTGGCAAAGGATAAAAATGCATCGTTTACCCAGGTAAGTTCCAACTTACCCTCTTCGGATACTTCAAGACGATAGATATAATCGTTAGAAACTACCGGTGTGAGTACGCGTATCTCTCTTTCTATTTTTTTCCGGAGACTCCGATCCTTAAACCAATTGATCAATTTGGCTAGCGCCATCACTACTCCGGGAACGAATCCATTCTACAGGAAGGCAAATCCCTTCCGTCGAATTCAGGATCTTATTTTTTCAGGAACTCCAGGTAGACGTTTGCGACTTCTTCCGGTCTTTCGAGCATAGGGGCATGGCCCATATCCTTTAAGATTACTTTCTTAGATCCTAATATTCCTTTTTCTAATACGCCTGCTCCGGAAACGCTAAGCACTCTGTCAGTGTCTCCCCAAAGGATCAGGGTCTTTGCCTTGATCTTATTCATTCTTTCCTGAAGGGGAAAGTCCCCCTTGCGGATCTGCTGGAAGATAAGTTTATTGAATCCAGCGTTCGCAATCGCTTTATCCGAGAAATACGAAACTAGAAAAGAAGGAATGGAAGGTGGCTTTACGAAAACGAAATTTATCATTTCCTGGAACTCTTCCGGACTATTAGTGACCAGATTATTCTTTCCCTTTTCTAAGTTCTTTGCGAGTTCACTCTTTTCGGGGCTATTCACGCCGGAAGGAGCGAACAAACCCAAACTGATCACTTTCTCAGGATAAGTGGCAGCATACACTCCGGAGATCGCTCCACCCATGGAGTTTCCCACGATATGGAATTTGGTCCAGCCAAGCTTAGTGGCAAACTCATCCAATCGTTTTACCTGAGCCATGATATTGTAGTCCTGATCGGGGAGTCTATCGTTCTCACCAAAACCGGGAAGATCCACCGCGACTACAGTATATTTCGGAGTAAGCCATTTTGCAAAACGGGTCCAATTGTCTTTGTCCGCACCGAATCCATGAACTAATAGGATCTTTTCGGCGCCTTCTCCCCCTTCTAAGTAAACCCAATGCCAAGGAGCGATTTGGAGTTCCTTCTTGTCCAGGTCGGATTTCCATCTCTCGTAAGCGATCCCCGATTTTACAAGGGTCGAAGTACAGGTAACGGATCCGAATAGGATCGTTAAGGAAAGTAAAGTGCCGATTAAAATTCTATTTTTCATATTCTTCTGAAATGCTTCTTATGAATAACGTTTCTTTAATTCTCTTGCATACGCCAAGTCGTGGGTCAAGAGTCTCATTCTTTTCACTAGATACGTTGTGATGCCCTTATAGAATTTAAGAGCAAGACCGGCATCGCTATCTAGTAGCTTTTGCAGATGTTCGAACGGGATCTCCAAAAGTTCGCATCTTTCCATTGCCTCGACAGTCCCCGCTCTCTTTCCTTGGTCCAAGAAAGGGAATTCTCCGAAATGATCGCCTGTTGCAATCGTGGTCACGTTCACATCGTCGCCCTTTTCGGTAGAGGTCAGAATTTTTAAGGTCCCGTACATGACCACGTAAAAGGCCTTTGCCTCGTTCCCCTCTTGGTAAACGGACTCGCCTTGTTCTAAAACCTTATATTTGGTTTGCTCCGCGATCTTAGCCAACTCATCCATCGTAAAGTTGGAAAATAAATAGATCTGGTGTAGGATTTCTTCTTTAGTGTGTTGCATGTGTTCCTTACCAAAGACCGAGTCTCTCGCCTAGAAAAAAACCATCAAGCTACTTTCCAAGCACTGGGTCCGGAATTCTAAGACTGAATTTCACTCCGTTTTTGGTTGTGAATTCCGAGCCTGCCTTGAGTTGCATGGATAAGATCTCGATCAGTTGCATTCCAATACTATCCGGGCCTTCACAATCCTCTCTTTCGAACCCGATGCCGTCATCCGAATAGGAGAATAGAACGCACCTACCTTCTTGCAAAATACTTACCCGGATCTTGCCCGTCCTTCCATTCGGGAAGGCATATTTGAGGGAATTCGTGACTAGCTCGTTCAAGATCAATCCGAGAGGAATGGCTCTCTCTAGAGACACTTCTAAGGAACTCAGATCTAGGCAAAGCTCCACCCTTTGCGAGGCTCCATAGGCCCGGATCAGATTAGAGACAAGAGTACCGAAATAATTTTCAAGATCCACTGCCGCAAGATTCTCCGAACGATATAGCTCTGCATGAACGAATCCCATGGACTTGACCCGGTTCTCGCATTCCAATAGGATCTTTTTCAGATTCGGATCTTCCGTATTATCATATTGCATTCCCAAAAGACTAGAGATCACTTGTAGATTGTTTTTGACCCTATGATGGATCTCTTGCAGCATCGCTTCTTTTTCTTTCAGGGATTTTTCCATAGAACGGGTCATCAAATTTCTCTCGGTAACATCCCGAACAATTCCCATATAGCGATTCTCGTCGATCCGAACTGCGTTTACTTCCGTCTCCAAAATATCTCCGGACTTGCTTTTGAATCTTCTGCTTAAAATGGCAGGTTTACCGATCTCCAAGAAACCGATCTTCTTTCGAGTCTCTTCCCAACTTTCTTCGTCCAGTATATTTTGGAGAGTCAGGGATTGTAGTTCTTCCTTTGTATAACCTAGGAGCTCCGTCATTCTTTGGTTCACTTCGGAGATCTTGGTCTGCATATCCGTGATGATGATGGAATCGGAAGCATTCTCTACCAAGGAGCGATATAACTTCTCGCTCGCCTGCAAGCGAGAAGTAGCAAGAACTCTCTGGGTCACATCGAATAGAATGGAGAATAACACCCGTTTGCCGCCGAACTGAAGAGGACCGCTATACACTTCCATATTTCGGATCTCTCCGTTCTTCAGTCTATGCTTGAACTGAAAATACAGTCTGGACTCTGCCGCAGCACTTTTCATCTCTTCGAAAATTTCCGCCCGAGTCAGAGTATTGATATCTGTGATCTTTAATTTTAAGAGCTCATCTCTAGTATAGCCGTAAAAGACACAGGCAGCATTATTCACATAAAGAATATCACCGGTATCCGGATCTATGATCCATTTGATGGTTTGGTTTGTTTCAAAGATCTGCCTAAAAGGAAGATCGCTCGCCAGAAATTCCTTCCAATACGAATTTTCTATGAGGGAAACCGGATTTTCTTCCTGGGGAACCAATTCCAGCCAAACCATTCCATGAGTGACAGACCAACTTGCAGAAAGAGTAATATTCCCTGAAAAGAATCTAGGAGTCTTGCCCGGTTGCCAGCGAAGAGTGGTCGTACCCTTCTCCCCTTGGATATTCTCAGTTCCTTCTAAAAAATGAGAGATATGGATCTGGACCCAGGAATCCAAAGGAAGATTCGTCCTCTGGATCAAACCGGAAGGGTCCATCAAAATACACCAATTTGGAAAGAAAGAAGAGTTCATACAGATCCGGGAGAAAGTCCAATTCCCAAATATCATTCGACTCTAAAAAATCTTTTTTTCAGGTCCTTCTCTTCGATTCCGGGAAATTGGGAAAAATAACTTGCAGCGCATTCCACCGAACGGGACTTTGCATTAGAACCGAGCATTATAACGTACGCTACAGGAATCGAAAATATGGATCTATCCTTCTTAAGTCAAAACAAAGAATTCATCGGAATCATCATGATGCCCTTTACCTACGGATTCGTGGGTTGGTTCACGAACGTGGTGGCCCTTAAGATGACTTTCTACCCCTTGGAATTCATAGGCATCCCTCCTTATTTGGGATGGCAGGGAATCGTTCCGAAAAAGGCACAGAAACTGGCCCTAAAATCCGTGAATATCATGACCGAACGATTGATCAAAGTAGAGGATTTCTTTGCCAAGGTGGACCCGGAGCAATTGGAGTCGGAGTTCCAACCTGTATTGAACGAACTCATTCCTTCCGCCACACATGAGATCGTGCATCATATCAATCCGGATCTAAGAAAGCACTTGGAGAACGGTCATGGAGAAGAGATCGTAAAGGCTGTCCAAGACAAATGCGCTCATACGGTAAAGAATATCATGACCCAGGTAAAGGAAAACGTATCCTCTGTTTTCAATTTTCGCTCACTTGTATTACGTAAACTCACAGGTCCGAACGTAAAAAGGATCGTTGACATCTTCCAAGAAGTGGGCTCCAAGGAATTTACCTTTATCGAAAGATGTGGCTGGTACTTAGGAGGAGCCTTGGGAATTCTCCAAGCCATTCTCTGGAACTACCTTCCGATCTGGTGGACCCTTCCCATCCAAGGTGTCATCGTAGGTTATATCACGAACTGGGTGGCGCTTACCATGATCTTTCGTCCGCTTTATGAAAAGAGACTAGGGCCCATCAAATACAGAGGCTTATTCTTAGCCAGACAAGAAGAAGTTTCCAAGAAATATTCCAACGTATTTGCAACCCAAGTGTTGACCGCAAGAAACGTGCTCGAAGAGATCTTATACAAGAGAGCGGCAAGAACCCTAGTCGAGACCATCCAAACGGAAACAGAATCGGCAGCACAGCGTTTGAACCTAGGCGGGGTGTTGGACGCGGAGAATAAAGGAGAAGATTCCGATTTCGAGAATACCAAGAAAGAGGTTATCCGTAAAGTAAGCGATTCACTTGCAGGAAGTTCCACTAAACTTGAGACGTATATGGGAAGAGCCATGAGCATAGAGAACAATATGTTCAAGAGAATGAAGGATCTCCCTCCGGAAGAATTCGAACCTATCTTAAGATCCGCCTTCCAAGAAGATGAATATGTTTTGATCCTGATCGGTTCCGTGCTGGGAGCGATCGTAGGCCTATTCCAAGGCATCTACATGCTTGCGGTCTGATCATGGATCTAATTCGAGTTCAGGGTTCCGATCCCGAATCCTTCTTGCACAAACTCACCCGCGCACTTGCGGGTGGGGAATTGGGAAGGATCACAAAATTCGATCTGAAGGATGATGATTTCTGCATACGCTTTAGCGGGTTAGGCGAATCCCGCATCTGGTTTACATTAGAAAGAGAAGAAAGCGGTTTTCTTGCCACGAAAAAAAGAGAAAAGATTGCTTTACTCCATCTTGCATTTAGGCAAGAAATGGAAAAAAATCTAGAAGGCGTCTTAATACGATTAGGAGCCGAGATCTCTTAAACTTTTTCGAATGTTACAAATTGGTTCGGATCCTAAAATCGCAGAACTTCCTTCCGGGATCCGAATCGCTTACCAGATCTTTCCAGGCAAATCCCAAATTCCCCTCTTCTGTGTTCATGGCCTGACCGGAAATCTCCGAAACTTCGAACCGATCGCAAAGAGTCTTTCTAAGAAAGGCATCACAGTAATTACTTACGATCTAAGAGGAAGAGGAAAGTCGGATAAACCTAAAACGGAATACTCCCCTAAGATACATGCCCAGGACCTGAAAGAACTCGCGAACTTTCTTGGGTATGGAAAGATCTTCGTTCTCTCTCATTCTTTGGGAAGTTGGATCACTCTTAGGCTTGCAGAAAAGTATCCCGGCTTTATAGACAAGGCGATCCTCGTAGACGGTGGCGGAGAATTATCCGTCAAACGAAAGATCTCCAATCTGATCATGATCCAAAGTTCCTTAGCCAGACTCGGGAGAAATATCCCGAACAAGGAAGTCTATTTAGAGGAAGCTAAGAAGTCCCCTATTCTTTCCGCTTGGAACGAGAATATTCAGGATTTCTTATTGTACGAATTGGAATCTTCGGGAACACTCAGTCCTTCTCTAATGCCAAAGGGAGAAACTAGGCCTTTCGGTCCAGTGCTTTGTTCCATTCCCCCATTTGTGATCGAATCCGAATTGAAGAGTATGGGAGGTTCTATGACCCTTTCCGGGATCGCATTGCGTTTCCTAAAGAGTCCGATCGAATTCATCCGATCCGTTCGAGAGAATCGGGTCATGCCATATTGGGCGCTGGATTTTCCAGTATTAGTCATCCGCGCCTTAAAACCCAATTTCAAACCGGGAGACGAATTACTCCCGAATTCTGCCATCCGAAAAATGAAAGAGAAGATCAAGGATCTGCAAGTCCTAGAATTGAAGGACAAGAACCATTACGAATGCGTCCTCTTGGAAGATGCGGTAAGAGACGCTGAAATTTATAATTTTCTAAAATCCTAAAGGGATTGGTCCTTGTCCTCTTCTAAGAAAGAGTCCGTCCTAAAAAATACGTAGAGCATAACCAGCAATGAGGCAAGACCAAGCAAGACTAACCATAGATGATACTCTAGGGTCTTGAATATCTTTCCTTCCCCTGGCATAGGGATCTTCGAGAAAGAAGTAGGAAACCCGTTTTCCCTCGCTAATGTCTCTATACTGACTAAATGAAGTACAGGAACCCCTTTTTCACTAAAGTCCCTCATCACAGAGTCTCTAGATCTCGAAGAAACGGGAGGTTTTAGATTCAACCCGGGAGAAAATTCCCTCGAACCGGACTGGGTTCCGACGGAAACGGTTCCTCCTCCCACATTGATATATGCCTTATATTGAGAGATCGGAAGAACAGACTCGTATAGTCTTCTTCTTTCTTCGAGACTTTGGGAATAGGAATTACTTACGACCAAGGGCAAGGTATTCCTCAGAGCTGCCTTTTCCAAAAGCATTATTCCTTCCTTCGGGATCCCAAGAGCGCGATCCTCCACTCCTCCCAAACTAAGAGCGATCGATCTATATGGAAGAATATTCCGTTTCTCTAATTCTCTCTCCATATCGGCCCAGAGAAGTCCCGGATCGTTCGCTCCCCATTGAGAAGAAGAAAGACTAGAAATAGAGACTACTTTTAGATCCAATACCTTGGCGGCAGAATACACGCAAATATTCAAGGCAGGAAAGGATCCGGAGAATGCGATAGCGATCGTATCGCCTCGTCTTACTCCGCCACGAAAGAGGTCCTCCAGAATAAGGGCTGCAAAGTTCGGATTCATAGAGATCTGTTTTGCCCTCAGTACCCCTAAATTGCTTGTGACTGGGGTAAAGAATTCACCGATCAAACCTGAATTTGACGGATCGAATTCGGAGCGGATCTCTTTTCCTCTCTCCACTTGGATCTTTTTAATTTCTTGGAATGCGCGTAAAGCCAACCGAGAGGCTTCTAATTTTTCCTCACTATGCGATTGCGTTTTTTCTTCTTTGTAAGTCTCTACTAAATACAAAACAAAGAGGGAAAAGATCCCGAAGGCTAAATAATATCCTACCGAACGAGGAGAGGATCTCCAATACATTCCCTTCAAGAAATTAACTCCTTTCCCAAAAATAAGATCAGGAGTAAACGAACGATGACGGAAGCACCGAGTAGAGAAGCGATCGTCTCTATACAACCTTGCCTATCCATCCAAACAGCAATGAGCCCGGGAATGATATGACCGATCGCTCTTGCTTCCGAAGAAAGGATCGGAAAGTCGGATCTTAACGAAGAGAATAAGAAAGGAAAGATCCATTCGTTGCAAGCAGCATCCAAGATAAATCCAAGTAGGAGCAGAATGGCAGTCCTTCTTTTTCCATACAGGATCGTGAAACCGGAAAGAACCTTGCCGGACCAGAACACGAGTAGACTTATAAGAAGAGTGAGTAGAATGCTGATCGGGTTTTGCAATTGCAATGCAAAATATCCGGGGACGACTAACCCTCCCGCAATCCCAAAAAACTCGGAAAAGAAAAGGCTGACCCCGAGACCGAGCCCTATGGATATACTTAATAAATCCATTATACTTGGACCAAGCCTTCTTTCTTTTGTAAGGATTGGACGAATTGTATCCCAAGCCCGCCTATATTTCCGAGGCCGACTACCAAGGCTTTCGAAGAGACCAACTCTTCTAATTTCAGAAAGACGTTTGAGATATCTGTATCTTCTAATAAGACCAATCGATCCGGACCGGATCCCAACTTACGCGCCGAGTTCGCGAATACAGAGGTGCCCTCTCCCGTACATAGTATAAGATCCGCCGGGAATTCCTTCCAGGAAAGGATCTCCTTTGCCATCTGTTCCGACCTCTCCGGCCTGTCCTTTCTACAATTGACCAACGCGATCCGTAAGCCAATGTCCTTAGATGCCGAATTTGCCAGATCCCAGACCTGCTGAGCGGAATACGGATCGTTTGCCGCAAACCCATTTACGAATCGGATCTCCGCTTTTCCTAAGGAGAATTCACAAGCGAAACTCGCGCCAAGATCGAAAGGAGAGGCCCACATTCCCCGGATCGCGATATCGGGAGTCACACCCAAACTCTCGCATACCTCTAACGCCAAGATCACATTCTCAAAATGTTCATAATATGCGAAATTTTGCATATATCTATTCGCATCGTATTTTTCTTTCGAGACGGAAATGAGCCTGGACCTTTTCTTTGTAGAGACTTTTTGCAGAAGAGGCAGAAATTCTTTCTCCGTAGTGAATACTACCTGCCCCTTGGGAATAGATCCGGAAATTGCCAAGGCCACGTCTCCTAGAGACGGACCCATGATCTCTAAATGATCCTCTCTGATATTCGTGATCACTGCATGAGTGGCAGAGATCAACTTTTCTTCCGAGACTTTTTGGTTCAAAGGAATGAGCGCCATGCATTCCAGAACGATCGCATCCGCAGAATGAAGAGAAGCCTCCTCTATCGCGTCTTTCTGTTCCAGTATATTCGGCACTCCGAATCTTCTAATATCTCTTTCGGAGCCGTCGGGAAGAATAAATATAGGAAGAGTTCCCGTTGTCTTTGCGAAAACCTTGAGTCCGCCTTCTCTCAAACCCGCCGCGATCAGTCGGGTAACGGAACTTTTTCCTCTGGTGCCGTTCACATGGATGCGAATAGGAATTCTTTCCCTTCTCTTTGTATGGAAATAGTATTCGATGGATCCGAATAAGATCAGGACCGCAAACAAAAAGAGTAATACAAGGATCTCGAACACAATTGGAAATTAGAAAGCAGGAAGCAATGAGTCAACAGGATTATACGAGAGAAATAGAAATCAGAGTAATATCATCTTGAGGTTCTTTTCCGCCTAAGTGAGCTCTCATTTCTTTAACGATCTGATTTTGTAATTCCCTTCCTCCTAGACGAGTTTCCTTGAAGATGGCTTCGATCCTTTCCTCACCGAAAGGATTCTGCTCCGAATCGAATTCCTCAAAGATCCCATCCGTAAGCATTAGAATGCTGTCCCCCTGGGAGTATTCGTATTCTTCTTCCGTATATTCCATTTTAGAGTTGAGCCCTAAAAGAGAGCCTGTTCTTTCCAAGAGTTTTACTTCTCCCTTGGATTTCCAAAGAAGAGCCGGATGTCCTCCGGAGGCAAATCGGATCTTTCTATCTATGGTATCAATATCCAAGATAAAACAGGAGAAATACATTTGCAGATTCTTGAAATTTCTACAGTAATCCGTATTGATCCCTCGGATCAACTCAACGGGAGAATCCGCCAAATACTTTAAAGGTTCATAAACTCCTTTGATGGTCATGGTCACAAGAGCGGCCTGCACTCCATGACCGGTCGCGTCCGCAAGAATGATCCGAAGAACGCCCGGACGAGACTCGAAGATATCGTACCAATCCCCACCTACTTCCATCAAAGGAAGATACGTGATATGAGTTTGCACTCCAGGAAGAGCATAATCGATAGGCGGAAGTAAACTGTTCTGCACTCGTTTGGCAAGATTCAGCTCTTCCTTCATCAATCTAAAGAATTTAGCAAGTTCGTTAGACCTTGCCTCAACCTCCGCCTCTAGGTTTTCCAAAAGATCCTCTCTTTCTCGGTCTACCTTCTTCAGTTCTTCGACGGTGCCCCTCAGTTTTTTCTGAGTAAGGGTCCTCTCCGTGATATCCCTTAAAATCAAAGTGTATCCTCTTCCCGAAGAGGTGTTTACTTTAGAAACAGAAGCCTCTATGATAGGTACGGTCCCATTCTTTCGTTTTGCCTTGAAAGGACCAAAAACCCCTCTCTCCGGTTCCTCCCCTAGCTTTCGTATTACCGAAGGAAGCAACGATGTGTATCTTTCGGGTAAGAAGAAGGAAACAGGTTTTCCGGTAACTTCCCAAGAAGTATAGCCAAACAAACTTTCCGCAGCCGGATTGATCATGCTCACTTCTAAAAGTTCGTTCAAGGAAAGAATAGGATCCAGAGACGTGCGAACAAGCTCGGAAAGTCTTTCTTCCGATTCCTTGAGCTTGACTTCTCCTTCTTTTCTGGAAGTTACATCCCGGAGATAGACTGCGATGTCCTCCGGAGAAGGAAAAATGCGTACTTCATACCAGATCTTCTCGGTCGGATCTAGGATCTCCATATCCTTAGGAAGACCGGTTTGCATGGCTTCTACCATGTTCGGGAAAAGATTGCTGAAATTGAATTGAGGAAGTACTTCCGGTAGCCTCTTGCCTACCAGGTTTTCTCGGATAATGTCGAGAAGCTTTTCTGCCTCAAAATTAGCGTATAGAATACGCAAATCCCTGTCCAGGGAAAGGAAGGCGTCGGTAATTCTTTCTAAGATCCGAATTACATCTTTTCTAGAGGCAGAGCGAAAGGCAGCTCGGATCCCGGAAGACTGTTCTTCGGTATCGGACATAGGAAGACCTTAAGTATCTTTCGCCCGAATGAGTGGTCAAGAAATCTTTTCAGCGGCGGGTAGGATTACACGGAAGATCGCGTACTCTTCTTCTTCACTTTCTACCTCCATGTCTCCGTTCATTTCCCTGACTATGTCGTAACTCACGGAAAGACCGAGCCCGGTCCCAACTGTTGTCGGTTTGGTTGTGAAGAATGGATCGAAGATCCGATTTATATTCTCTTCCCGGATTCCGATCCCATAATCCTTTACGGTCACTTCTACATAACGAAGTTCGTTTCGGAATAACTGCCTTTGCTCGACTCGGATCTTCTTCTTCTCGGAAGGGAAAGGATACTTATCATTTAGGGAATCCCTGGCATTCGTGATCAGATTCAAGAATACCTGCTTTAATTTCTGAGGCTCTCCGATCACAAGAGGGATTTCCAAGTTCGCTTCAGCGTCGATCAAGGCTTCAGCCCCTTCTACAGTGATCCCATCCTTGATCAGGAAAGGAAGAAGTAACTGTATGGAGGAATACATGATCTCTCCCGTGGACACATGTGCCTTGATACCTTCTTCTTTATGAGCAAATCCTAATAGACTTCTTACAATACCGGAGATCCTTTCGCTCTCTCTGATGATCACTTCCATGTTCCGCAGAAGAGTTTCGTTCTCTTCTACCTGCCCTTTCACAAGCTCTGCATAGTTGAGGATCCCAGTCAGAGGATTATTGATCTCGTGAGCCACTCCTGCTGCCAGAGTTCCCAAAGCTTCCAGTTTTTGGCGATGTCTCTGGGATTCCATTCTTCTCAAGCGATCCGAATCGGATTCCTTTTGTTTGGTAGTATCGGATACGGTAAGTAAAATTGCGCTAATGTCTCCCTGCTTGGTCACAGGTGAGATCCGAACATAGTAATGGCTTCTTTTCCCGGTGAAACTACTCCATTCCTCCATGGATTCCGCCTTTCCGCTGACTAAGACCTTGGAGATAAACCCTTGTAGTTTTAGAGCATCCGTACGTTTCAAGATATGAAATAGATTCTTTCCCTGGATTTCTTCTGCGCTCGCACCGGTGAATGTCTTATTCAAAAATAGGATATTTCCTGCAAGGTCCAAGATGACTACGATATCGAGTCCTTCCATGAGGAAGGATCTCCAACGATAGTCGGAATCTTCCAATGAATAATCCCGTAGTAGTCCTTCTTCATCTAATTCCTGCAATTGGACTAGGATGGTTTCATTTGCTGTAGGGATACGATTTGCCCTGATAAAGACCTTACGATAACCGCTTCCCGTAAAGAGTCTTGTCCTCGCGGTGAATAAATGAGGTTTCCCTTGTTGCTGAAAATTATTTAAGAAAGCGTCCATCAGACTTTCTATATCGTCGGGATGAGCGAACTGGGTCCATTTCATCCGGTTCTGGATCTCTTCCTTCTTCTTTCCGGAGATAAGTTCGAAACGGTGGTTCACGAGACTGATCGTGCCATCCGCCTCTACTAAGAACGCGGCCAAAGGCTGGTATTCGAATAAGGATTCGTAGGATCTGGTTCCTGAATCAGGGAGAAGAAGATTGCTTTCTTGGTTCAATTTGAATTCCCTCCTCATCCCTTTGGCCTATAGTAAATGGGAAGAGCAGGCTTTCTAAAATATTACAAACCCAAAAAAAAATACGGATCTGCTTTCAAGCTGGCACGAAAAATCTAAATGTTTTGGATTAGTGAGGAAGGAACTCGTAAGGGAATCGTGATATTTTAACCCTGTTACCTTCGGAAGCATGATCCGAAAGCAACAGGATTGACACAAACATGTCAGTATACTTTGAGCAATTCTACTTCAAAGATCAGGGTCGAATTCGGAGGAATGGAGCCTGCTCCGTTCGCGCCGTATCCAAGCTCGGGAGGAATCGTGAGTTTTCGGACTCCTCCTTCCTTCATTCCCTGCACTCCTTTGTCCCAGCCTTTGATGACTTGGCCGGCACCTAGATCGAAGTGAAAAGGAACTCCTCTGTCCTTGGAGCTATCAAACTTCTTACCGTTGGTCAACCATCCAGTGTAATGAACGGTGACATTGGATCCGTTGAATGCTTCCTTCCCGGTACCCTTCTTCACATCTTTGATGACTAGACCGTTAGAAGAAGGCTGTGCAAGAAGCATCCCTCCCGCCAATAGAACTACGAAAGCGACTGTGCTGGATAATATTGTCTTTCTTAAATTCATTTTCCTCTACCTCCCGTACGTCTGACGGAACTGGAGAATCCGCCCTTGGTTTGGCTGGCCTGAACCTTGTTCTGAGAAGGCCCACCCTTGACCGATTGTTTCTTATCGAATTCTTTTTTCCATTCGTCGGCGTCCACAACCGTGATCGCCTTGCCCGAAATCTCGTGCTTGTTCAGAGCTTCCAGGGCCTTCTTGGCACCTGCGTCTTCCATCTCCAAAGAACCATACCCGAGAGAGCGCCCGGTGAGTTTGTCCTTCTTAATGGAAATATGCTCGGGCTTACCGAATTTGGAAAATAGCTTTTCCAGATCTTCTTCCGTCAATTCCTGAGGAAGATTGCCCACTGAAATCTTCATACCGCCTCCTATTTCTGTCGTGACGATGGCCCTCCACCTTGCCGGTCGGAGCTGCTGGAACCCATTCTTCTAGGTCTGGGAGAAATCGAAAGCGCATTTCAAAGTTTCAATTTTGAAAAAGAAACTTACGGAAATTTAGGTTGTGGCTGCCTCAATCTCTCAAATAATACCCTGGACCGCTCTCTTGAGCGGCTCTTTCCTTTAATTTTCCAGGTATTGGTTATGGATTATTTCTTAATTATCGTAGGGATCATGGGCATTCTCGGTGTCATGGACCTACTCGTCGGTGTTTCCAATGACGCTGTCAATTTTACAAATTCCGCGGTCGGTTCCAGGGCGGCCTCCCGAAAGATCATCTTAACAATCTCGGCCGTGGGCATCCTTCTCGGGGCCTTGAGCTCCAACGGAATGATGGAAGTAGCCAGAAAAGGCATCTTTCACCCGGAGTTTTTCTCCCTGGCAGAGTTGATGTTCTTATTCCTTGCGGTCATGATCTCGGATATCATCCTATTGGATCTCTATAATACCCTCGGTCTTCCCACATCTACCACTGTATCCTTGGTATTCGAACTTCTGGGTGCCTCCTTGGTCCTGGCAATCCTGAAAACGGATACCTTGAACGAGGCGTTTAAGATCATCAATGCGGAATCTGCCCTAAAGATCATCTTCGGGATCGCACTCTCGGTGATATTCGCCTTCTTCGCCGGTTTAGTGCTCATGTTCTTCTTCCGACTCCTATTCAGTTTCCGTTTGGACAAGACCATGAAATGGTTCGGAGGGATCTTCTCCGGACTCGCTATTACCGTGGTGATCTTCTTCATTCTTCTCACTGCCATGAAAGGGTCTGCGGTCGTTAGTAAGGATTCGCTAGCCTGGATACAGACAAACTTCGAAAGGATCCTGTTATTCAGCTTCTTGGGATTTTCCGTTCTGTTCCAAGGTCTCATCTTCGCAAAAGTGAATGTATTAAAGTTAGTCGTCCTTTTCGGAACAGGCGCATTGGCGATGGCATTCGCGAGTAACGACTTGGTGAACTTTATCGGAGTCCCGATCGCAAGTTTGCAGACTCACGAGTTGATCAAGGCCGCAGGCGGAGATGTAAATGCTATGGCCTCCGGTCTCGGAAAAGAAGTTTTGACCGACAATCGATTGCTGATCTTTGCGGCAGTCGTCATGATCATCGCTCTTTTTAAATCAAAAAAGGCGGAAACAGTCACTCTCACCGAAGTAAGCTTAGGTTCTCAGGGAGAGACCTTGGAAGCCTACCAGACCAGTCTCGCTGCTAGAGTATTCGTACAGATCGCATTGGGAATCTACGCACCTATCCGTGCCATTCTTCCTTCCGTGATCCGAAAATGGATCGAATCAAGATTTAAACAAAACAAATCTCTGGAATTCATGCACCTTCATAAGACAGATGCATTCGATCTATTGAGAGCTTCCGTAAATATCCTGATCGCTTCCGCACTCATCCTATTTGGAACGATCCAGAAACTTCCTCTTTCCACCACATTCGTAACCTTTATGGTCGCAATGGGAACCTCCTTAGCGGATGGAGCTTGGCAGAAAGAGAATGCAGTCAATCGGGTAAGCGGAGTATTGACAGTTGTAGGTGGCTGGTTCATGACTGCGATCGTCGCTTCTATCATGGGAGGACTCGTAGCTACAGCCTTCTTCTACTTCGGGTTTGCCGCAGTAGTGGTCATTCTTCTATTTACTTTCTTCTTAGTGATCGCATTCAATCAAATGCACAAGAAGAGAAAGGCAGAATACGAAGACACATTAGAAAAACTTGTAATACTGAGTAAACATCCGGAAAAGGCACTCTCCAAATCCGTATCTTCTCTACTCGCGAACCTGGTATTAGCGAAGAAGGCAATGAATACGCTTTCTTCCGGATACATGAACGGTAAGAAGAAGGATTTCAATCAAGCAGCAAAGATCCTGAAAGAACTAAAACGGAACTATGAGCATTCCTTCTCCGGCTTCTTAAGTCTGGTAGACAAGCATTTCGAAGAATCCGAATACCAGGCAATCCATCCGTTCACGAATGCACTCGGATATATAGACAGGATCGCGGAAAATCTTTCCAATATTCTCAGAAGTTCTTCTGAAAAAATAGATCGCTTTCAAACGGGTCTGACCAAGGACGAAAAAGAGGATCTAAGAGAGCTGAGAAAATTGGCGGAAGAACTTTTCGAATTTCTCTCCGAGGCGGACAAGGTGCCAGGTCTTGTAGAAAAGGCCAGGTCCGGAAAGAGGACCAAGGAACTGGAGGCGATCAAGGTCCGTATCTATAAGAACCAAATGAAACGGATCCATAAGGGAGAAAGCAAACTCAAATCCAGTATCGCCTATTTCGTGGTCGTCGAAGAGTTAGTCGATATTAACGAAAATCTATTCGGCCTCGCAGAAGAATTGCTTTGGGTGCTTCCTTGGGTAGAAACCAAGAAAAAACAATTGCTCAAGTCGAATCTAAGCAACGGCCACAAGCAAGAATTTCCCAAAGGGAAAAAGGGAAAGAACAAACAGAAACGGAAAAAATAAGATCCGGATCCAGCGTGGGCCCCCACCCAATCGAGCGACCCATAGGAAGCGAGATTCCCGAAAGGGTTGCTGAGAATAACGAAGCAAAATGCAGTTTCGGTCCTGATCCAGCGTGGCCCCCACCCTCCTCGGGTGGGGAGGCGGGTCCCCAGTGGGAGGGCCCTTGCCCTCAATATCACAAATTCACGAATCTTACGAGTGGAAATTTTCCCGAGAAATCATGTGGGAACTCTCATAATCGGAACGCACATTTCGACCTCTTATCTTTCTTCTGGTCTTAAGTTCCGGATCTCTTTCGCAAAAGAAGCATACGCCTCTAAATTTACGGGACGATACTTCTTTACTGTTGAAGCGGGATAAAATTCCAAACTATCTTTTCCCTTCCAAGTGCGTTTAGGTCGAATGGGCCTGGGCACAAAACCTCCACCGCAATTCGGACATACATTTCCGAAGAGAGTATCTACACACTCCGCGCAGAAGGTGCATTCGAAAGAACAAATCTTAGCTTCTAGTGATTCGGGAGGAAGTGGTTTATCGCAATGTTCGCAGCTTGGACGAAGTTCTAACATTAAGATCTCCTATTTCCAACCAGGCTCTACAAGCCGGATCGGAAATAGAAGTCTTTTCTATTTATTCTGGATCAACCTGAATAATTAGAGTATAGGATCGGACCAAATGCAGTAATCAAAAGAGTTAGGCTCAGAACAATGATCGGGATGATAATATGTTCATGGCGAGCGAAGAAACCTTTGGACTCCAAACTTGGGTCTTCCACCAACTGTTCTCTCACAACATGTTTGGTGAGCAAATGATTCAATGCCACCGGAGGAGTAAGATAGCCTAACTCGAAGGAAACTAACGCGGTCATCCAGAAATTAAGAGGATGAATGCCGTTCACCTTGGCGATCGGATACAGAGTTACCGAAACCAAGATCACAGCTCCATACGGATCCATCAACATTCCAATGATGACTAACGCAAATGTCAGGATAAGCATCGCAGAGAAGGGAGATCCCAAATGAGTAGGGAACAGATTGATCACTTCCGATCTCTCGAAAACTCCTCCCATACAAGCGGATAATCCCATGAGAAGAAGAAGCGCTCCCAAATGAGAACCTGCATCGTACGAAGTATGAGAAAGATGCACTTCTTCGACCGGAGCTCCTCCGCTTTGCAATTTCTCTTTCTTAGAGATCTTATAGTCTATAGAAAGAAGAGCGAGCATCGCTATCGGTAGAATGTACGGTGCGGTATGCTCATCAAAATGGGTCCCAAGTCCCAGAACGATCGCAAGAACGATCACGATAGAGATAAAAAGATAGATCCCGAACGATTTGAACGCCTGATAAGTGAGAGAAAGCGCTCCTGTTTGAGGTCGGATCTTCCAGGATTCGGTCCGAGTGAACCAACTCACGATCAGGAAAAAGGTAGAAGAAACCGCAAACACTCTCCAACCCCAGTAGAATAGCTCGTCCGTGGTCACATCCAAGTTCAACGAAGCAACGATCACGACAAGCAAGCAAGGAGGAAGGACCACTCCTAAGCTCCCCGACATCGCAGTAGCAGCCAGGGCTCTTTCTTGGGTCGCACCTGCCCTTCTTAATTCCTTGAAGATTGTAGCTCCTAAAGCAAGGACTACGATCCCGGAAGCGCCGCTATATGCAGTAGGAAGAGCGGCAACGATCACTATGATCACTGCCAATAACTCGGAAGGAAGATTCCATGGTTTGAGAAGATCGAAGAATCTGCGTCCTAAAGAAGTATCCCTAAGAAGAATTCCTGTCCAAACATACAAACCGATCTGGATGTAAAGTGTAGCGTGAGCTGTCAGCTTTTGTAAATAGATTGCGAGTCCTGCAGGATGATGTTCATACAAGAAGAAATACAGTCCGCATACGATCGCCATCCAGCAATACAAAGGAATACAAAGCAAGGAATTAGAGAACTTGGAATTCTGTTTTCCTTCTCCGGATTTAAAAACAGGATTCTTTAAATTATAAATATTTAATCCGGAAAGAAGTGCGAGCCCCAATATCCATAAGACCTGGATCTGCGCTTCCACACCTTTCTGCAATGGATACATGAATGCGGAAGAGACTAAAACGATCGTATTTGCCAGGATCTGACTGAACTCAGTAACCTTCTCCTCTATGGAGTTTTCCGGATTCCTAAGTGCGATATGGTATCTTCTGGTGGTGGAAACCGTTCCCGCCACAAGTAGAAGCACCACCATTGTCATCGGAATATAATCGATTGCCGATATGGTCAGCCAGGAAAGTCTTCTCTCCACACCGCAGTATGCGAGCTGAGTCCAAGTTAAATTAGTTGCCAGTTGCGCAAGTTCCAGCTGAGTAGAAGTCGGAGCGGAATTTGCAGCCGCGTTCTTAGAAGAAGTATCTTCTCCCAATCCAAGACCTTCTAAAGCAGCCATGTCCTCGTCGCTTACTTCTGCCTTTGTTTCGGAAGCAGCACTCGGATCGACTACGCATACGTTTCGGATCATGGCATAATTTGGCCAGATACTTCCCCCAAGCCCTAATAGTCTAGCTTGGATGAGTTGACTCCCACTCTGAATAAGCGGAACAAAAAGAAAGAATAGGACCGCCCAGGAAACGACTTTTCTCCACATACGAAATAACCTCTAGATTCGCGATTGATTGAATTCAGGTGGGAAGGAATTTCCCACCTTATATTTGTTTGTTTCTAGGATTTATTCAAGATTGTCCGAGCATTCTGCGGCTTCTTTATCCGCGTTGCAACGAACACGTTTCATCAACTTAAGGATAGCAGGATGATACACCTTCTTGTCCCTAAGCTTAACCCTAACTTCCCTAAATTTCTCGAAGTAATTCTTCTGTAGGTCTTTCGGGACTTCCAGCCAATACTTGGCAGGGATCTCCTGCTCCGCCTTCTTGGTCAAAGAAAGCATTGAGTCGAATTGGGTCGCGGCCCATGCTCTGGAAGAATTCCCAAAGCCGTCCGCAAAATCCTTATGACGAGCGACGATCTGGAAGGTCAATTGTCCGATCGGAAAACGAACGATCCCTCCGTTTGGAGAAATCCCTTTCATTAATTCCAGAGGCTTGATCCCGATTGCAGGAGAATAACAAGCGTCTGCCCTACCGTTATTGAAGATTCCCGCAAAGGTTGCGATCTCAGCCGGAACCATAGAAGCACCCACAACGTCCACCATCGTAGTCGCAGCCTGGTCGTAGGTCAAAGTTGCAATCTTTCTTCCGGCCAAATCCTTGATATCTTTCAAGTTCTTGTCCCTCAAAAGAAGGTAGACAGCTCCACCTGGGAACATTGCGACAGTTTCATAGTCCCCGTCCACATTCAACTTTCTCGCCTGAGGGCTCGCAAGCAACTCGATAGTCTTATGAAGAAGGTCGTAGCTCGGAAGTGCGCCGATTGCCTCCAGGGAACCGGAAGCATGAACATAACCTCTTACTCTTAAGGAAGTCAAGAATGCTAGATGACATTTGCCTGCTTTGAAATCCGAATTCGCAACTACCTCATCGGTATAAGCCTTTAGATCCAAACGGATTCCCCAGCTCAATGCTTGGGCTTGGTATCTTTGTGCGGCTTTATACACGTCACCGTGAGCGCCGGATGGGTCGAATACGCACATGGATCTATCCACGGTTTCCGCTGCCTGCATAGGGCGGTTTCCGGCGGAAATTCCTAGTAGTACCAGAATAATTGCCGTTATTTTGAGAAAGCTCTTCATATCTTTTTTTCTCCTTAGGGTTCTTATATTTTCATTTGCCATCCAAGAACCTGCTCAAAGATCTTTTAAAAGATCGTCTTCTTCTTTAGTGTTTTTCTTTTTATTGCCGGGGAAGGAGGAGAAATTGATCGGACCTCTGTGACCCTTCTCTTTCATCCAGATCTTATCAGACTCGTGTCTAGATAAGTTCTCTGCAAATGCCTCCAAAAAGAGATACTCCTTTTTAGGAGGATGCTGCATTACAGATTTAGAATGTTCTAATATAAGTTTCTTCATTTTTTCGGTGTCACCTTTTCCGGCTACCGCTTGGATCTGGAACGCTCTTGCCAAGCGCACTCCCTGCTGATCCCCCAATTTCACTGCCTCTTCCATTTGCTTGAAAGGATCCTTTCCCTCTGGAGTCGCTCCAGGAACGGACAACCAAACTACAGCTTCCAAAGCGAGAGGAGTTCCCCACCATTTCTTAGGGTCCAAACATTTGGATGCCTGCACCACTACGCTAGGTACATCCCTTGTAATTCCCGCATGTCCCTGAGAAGCAAAATCGTGAAGGATGGCCAATAGTCCCGAGGAAAGGCCCACTAAGAAATATAATTCCTCATCCTCACTAATAGAAGGACATTTCCCTTTCCATTCTCCGAAATGTTGTAAGAAGCGATGATAAGAATCCCCGTATCTCTTGGCAGCAATCCCATGAAATCGGATCTGTCTTGCCTGATTGTCAAGAGCCTCATCCCCTCTTCCTTTTCGGACCGCACCTATATATAGCAATTCGGCTTCTTGCGCGTTTCTTTCCGCACATACTCCGGCACCCATTTGCGCCACCATAGTAGCCAATTCAACGGAAGCACCTGCTCTCTCGAAAGAAGCTACCAAGGGTCCGAGTGCAGTTCCCCCCTGGCATATCGCATCCAGATCATCGGAAGCAAGGTAATGAGGGACTAAATGATCTTGGGCATAAGAGTTTAAGGTTCTTCCGGTAGCCCAATACACCACAGAACAGTTCGTTAGGCTTATTGTAACAATCGTTACAAATAAAAGGATTCGTATATTCATTTTGGTCGGAACTTATTTTTTACTTAGAATTTTGGGGGATTCTGGAAGAAGCTACCGAAGTCGATTCCCTCGTCCAATATTTTTTATCTAATGACCGTTTTATTTTATAGTGCGGCGTTTCCAAAACCATTTCAATTCACAGGAGAGATGACCCGGATTTTCTCGATCAAGGAAACGGTTTCTTGGTCGGGCTCTACGCCTAATTCCTTTTTCAGGATCTTCTTCATATCCTCGAATTTACGCAATGCCTCGTTCTTTCTATCCAATAGTTGCAAGGATTCGAAATGAAATCTCCAAGCTCTTTCGTCCAGATCGTCCAACCGGATCCAGCTTTCAGAATCCGACAATAAGGAAGGAGCATCGCCCGATCTTTGCGCAAACTCGCAGAGACATTTATAGATCTCTATGAGGTTCTTTCTTAAATATTCCCGTTTGAGCTCCGATTCAGGGAAGTATAGATCGAATTCAAAGAAGTCACCCTTGTACAATTCCTGAGCGGATCTATAAGCGGAGATCGCTTCTTCTTCTTTCTTATTGCGAAGAAGTTTTCCTCCCTTCTCATACTCCCTTTCGAACTCGACGAAATCGGCCTCTACTAGCTCCGGATGAAAATACAATCTATCTTCTGCAAATACTACCGCTTCCGGATTCCCTAAGATTTTGCGAAGCCGGAAAAGCAAAGCATGCAGACTATTCAGAGCATTCTTCTCGGACATACCGGGCCAAAGGTTCTCGAGTAATTCCTCTTTGTGGATCCCCTTGCCATAGCGCACCAGGAGAAGTTTGATCAGTTTTAAGAGCTTCTTCTTACTGGAATATTCCGCAGCCGAGATCTTCTTTCCATCCAGATCCAATTCCAAAGGACCAAGTACTTTTACTCTTAGCTTCTTGGAGTTTTGGGCCTTAGAAGGTTTATTCACCTTCTCACTTAGATCCGATCTCTCTTCTTTTTCCCGGTTCGCAAATTGAGAAGTTCCAGGCTTATTCAGCCATTTAGAGACGGATTCCTTAAATTCGATACGAACCTCCCTCTCCGATTTATTCACGGTTAGGAAGCTATCCACGGAGAACATCAGGACGAGAAAGCTAAAATGGGACGTATACGGGATCGGAAGGATATCGTTCGCAACGAGGATATCCACGATCACGCTACTAAAAAAAAGGATCAGTCCATAGAGAAGGAAGCGATTCCGAAAACGGTTCTTTAAGAACTGAGTGGTCACCTTGATCAGGGTCCAGACGATCATCAAGATCCCGGAAAGGTAGGTGTATTGCATAATGATCGGTTGATCCGTTTCATAGATCACGATCCCAAGCGCAGGAAAGATCCTTGGATGCGACACACTGATCGTGTACGCATTCGGATCGTGAAAAAGAAGTACTGCAAGAAGTAGGTTTAAGAATACGAATAGAAGAATGAAGTCTTTACTGAAGATCCTCTTATAATTATTCACGAATAATGCAATACAAGTGGCAAATATAGGAACGAACGCGTTCTCCATTCTCTCCCATACAAGTGCCTTTTCAGGATTTTCTACATTGATGGTTTGAGTAAAACAGAACAGATACGCTCCGTATGTTACCTGCAGTAAAGCGAAGTAAAGAAGGTACGATTGCTTCCTGTTTTTAAAGTATAATACTAGATTATGAAACGTACGGTAGACTAGAACCGTCACGACCAAGTAGCAAGAGAGCTGGTAGTACGTCATATACGCCTTTCGTTTCCTATCTTATCCCGATTCCTGCAACCTATTTATCAAAAAGAGATAAAATTTATGACTACTCGCTCACTATTTTTATCTGCGAGTAGGAGAAGCAGTAATATTGCATATTTTAAAAGTATGTAAAGCACGTTCTAACGATTGTTAGGAAATAAAAAAATACCGAAAGGGCAAAATCCCTTTCGGTCATTTCGATAGCGAGGTTTTTCGAAATAGCGAGGAGTCTTAAGGGCAGACGATCAATGAAGAAGGATCCACCAATGCATCTCCTACGAATCTCATTCCACCCAATAGATAAGGATCCGATACCTGAGGCGTATTCAAGGTAAAGAATTGGACCTTATCACTCTTCGCACTGATAGCGCACGCAGTGGAGAGATTCAACGGACTGGAAGTCGCAGCAGCGTTTCTCAATTTAGGGAATGTGATCGTAGGCGGCATAGGTATTTCTTTCATAATGCTATTCACCATTGGGATCACAAGTGTGGTCACCAAAGGAGAGATCACGGATTTAATCCCTTCCGGATCCAATCCGAATGGATTATACGTGGATCCTTCCAACACTTCCACAGTGTAATCCAAATTATTATTCGGATCCAAGATCACTTGAAGCGCGTTCAAGTTGGCAAGATTCGGATTGTTGGTAGGATTCGAGAACATCTTGAACCTAAAGTCCGCATCCGCTGCAAAGCTGATCCTGACTGTTCCCAATGTTTGTTGGTATCCGTTTGCTCTAGTATCTGCTTGGCAATCGGTAAGATCGTCGTCGGTGAGTCCTGCACAAGAAGCAGGCTTCTTAGCTACGATCTGCAATTGCATCTCCGTAAAGAAGAGTCTCATCTTAGGAACTCCCGAAGAAGTCATTGGCTTGAATTTCACATTCGGAGCCATGATCGGAGACATTACCATGTCTATATCATCGTAAGACTTTACAGGAGGAGCGATCTGATTGGATGAATTCAATCCTTGCAGTTTATTTCTTCCGGGCACGAGGATGGTTACTAAAGGAGAGGCCTTTAAGAAGGAAGTTGTAAGAGCAAATAACGGATCCGCTCCGGCAAACGCATTCATTCCGTCTATGAATGCCTTATTCAAAACGATATCCAGTCCCCTTCTCTTCCAAAGATGAAAGGCAGCTTGGGAGATGGTATCCGTATGCATAGAGATCAAGAATCCAGGATTCGCTGCGGACTGGCTGAACTGATATGCAGAAGGAGGAGGATTTGCTGCGGTCCAAGCCCGGGTCGTTACCATTCCTGTCTTTCCGGACTGTGTCCGGAGTCCTGCTGCCGGGCTATACGAACTTGTAAACGCGAAATCCAAAGAAGTCACGAGTCCCTTATTCGTTCCGTCATGCTTGATCGTAGCATCCGTATTCAGTTTAAACTTCACTGTGAGCGGGAAATTTCCTAAAGGCGCAGGAAGATAATCCGGTAAGGTAATGGTAACACCTGTATCTCTCAGATCGGAGATCACGGAGTTCAATACATTCGGAGCGATACGAGTCACAATATCCTTCAACATGTACTGGGTGATGATCTGTTTTACGAGAGGAACAGTGGTGCCGGCCATGTCTTGGATGGATTGGCTTCCTACGATCGCGGAAACCACATCTCCGAACTGCTCGCTTCCTCCCAAGTAAGTCATAGGAGAAGTCCACATGAAGTCGGAAGTATTTTCTCCCGGATACAGATTCGCCATTGGCAAATGGTTCGGGTTGGACCAAGGAAGAACGAAGAAGTTATTCGTGTTCGAAAGAATGTCTGCAGTGCTCGGATTATCCGGGAAGTACGTATCGTTGATCCCGAAAGGTGTCCTCACATTCATATTGATGAGACCATCGGAGGTCACGCTCAAAGTATTTCTGGCGCGAGCAGTTGCTAAGCGAGGCTTGGACAATTGCACATTATTCCAATCATAACCGCTTCCGTTCAATGCACCTTCTACCGCGGGATCCCAGTTCAACTTTGCCGTCGTAGTAAAAACGAGCAATGCCCCTGGCCCCATGAATGTTCCGAACCAATCTTCGAATCTGGAAACCACAAGAAGATCCACTTCCACATAACGTGATTTCAGATCCAGACCGAGTCCTGGCGCAACCGCGCCCGCACCCGGATTTACTTTCAGATCCGCCTGCACATTCCCTAACTTAGTTCCCACTCCTGCGGAACATCCGTAAGTAGAATTCGTAGACCCGCATTTTACGAAGGAAGGAAGTCTCATGTCCGTCACATACACGTCCATGTTCACTGCTGAACTTCCGTTTGCTATCCCTTGGTCTGTAATATTTAAAGTGGCACTGTATTTGGAGAATGGCCCGGGTGAGATCGCGGAAACATCTCCGAAGGTCTTAAAGCAAGCGATCCAACTCACTGCATTATTGATGTCCACAGTGTCGTCGCACATGCTGCTGATCTTTCCTTTCGGACGACCGAATGGAGCAAATACTGTGGAAGTATATCCGTCATACTGTTTTGCAACAGTTGGATAATGACAAAGACTCCAATTTGGGTCTCCCCAATGAGTGATCGCTTGGCACTTGGCCTGGTTTCCCGCCTGACACGCGTTATAGTCTGCCCAGTTCCAAGAAGAATTCGGTGCATAGGGTGCACCGTTATCGTTTGGTCCTCCGTTATCCGTAGGTCCGCATTGGGAAGGTCTTACGTAGCAATACCCTCTTCCTTCCGCTCCAGGCTTGGAACCGAATACGGAAATATATTGGTAGTTCTGAAAAGTGCTTAGGTTGTTGTTTCCAGACATGAGACCGTCCGGCTTAATACAAGCTTCTCCGATTGTCCAAGCACCGTTCTCATACATTTTCTTCTTAGGATAATCAGGCATTCCTAATAGGAATTCTTGGAATGTACGTGGAACTCCTGTGCTATCCAGGATCTTAAATGCGCCAGTCGTATACTTTTGGATGGCCTTTCCTAAGAAAGGAAGCATCTGCGCCTCGTCCATCACACCGTTTGCCACATAAGGAAGAACGTTATCCGCGTTTTCTAACCTTCCATAATTAAAGCTGAAATATTTACGGAAGATCTTTCCATTCGCTGTCTGGATCTCGTAATAATAAGTATTCCCACCGACAGTAGGAGCGATGGAAGAAGTACTTAAATTCAAGGCGATCGCGGCACTCATAGAACAAGGAGGAGAGGCGCAGATCTGCTCGTAATTTGTGGAACTCAACTTCTTCAATACGATGGACTGGATATAATTCTCGCCTGCCACAGGATTCGTGAAGCTGGAAGAAAGTTGGAGAGCAGCCGATTGATCGAAGGTGATATCGTTCGTTCCGTTCAGAGTATACTGGCCTCCTTGGGTGATCTTATTCGTTAAGCTATAATCTGCAGTAGTGCGAAAAGAAACCGTATAGGTCTGCAGAGGAACTCCTCCCAAAGTAGGAGCATCAGAAGTGATCGTAAGAGTATAGGTCTCCGCAGGTTTCAATTCTCTATAAGGATTGAACCGAAGCTTTTGGCTACTCATCCAATAGAATTCTCCTCCCGGAGTCGGACCGGACAGGTTTCCGGATGTTCCAGTGATCGAGAAATTCGCCTCAGTCAGAGACTTGTTCATAGGCTCGGAGAATCGGATTTCTAATTCCTTATATCGATCCACGTTGTCCAAGGAGTTTATATAGAGAATTGCCTGAGGAGTGGTAGAGCCGAAGTCGGTAGGAATGGTAGCGACATCGTTGTCCACACTGTTATAAGGAGGTTGGATATTGGGATCCACGCCGAATATCTTTCCTCCGGAGAAAAACCCAAGGTCGAAGATATCTGAAAAATCGAATCCTCCCACCTTGGTCCCCTTACAATCGAGGACTCCGAACGTTAAAAGAAGAAGCAGAAAGAACTCCGCGGCTCTCTTGATCGAATTTCCCTCGCGTTTCCCCTCTCCGATATTCGAAGAAAACGGTTTTCTATATTTCTGACTCATTTCCAATCCTCGACTTATCTCTTTGTAAAAACTTCTCTTCATCATTCTCACCGGGTAAAAATCGTGACGAACCTATCCCAGTAGGTGTCCGAATTTTCATCTTTATTAAACCTGTCGTAAAAAACAAAACCGTCCGGAAACTCCTTCTTACCTGTTTCCGTTAGGTCGGCAAATATCCCCATAAGCACACCTGCGGTATATATTAAGGAAGTATTATCTTCTTTCGTTGTCTGGATCATTTTCGACATTAAGAGTCTCTTAGTATCGCTGAAGATCGCCTTAATGGAATAAGGAGTCTTCATGTCCGCTTCCAGATAGGAATAGAATTCCCCGCTCTTAACGATCCCCATAAGAACTCCTACCACGCTTCTCGCATTCGGAGCGGAAACGGAGGCAAGATCGGCAGTATCCACACTTAATAAAGTCGTAATTAAGTAATCTTGAGTATTCGTGCTCCCATCTCTCAGGATGCTTCCTAAAAGATCCAGGATAGAAGACAACTGTGCAGTCGTTGGGACATTATCTATGATCATGTCCATGGAGAAGTCGATAGTCGGGATCAGACTATAAACGGAACTCGGGTCGAAATAATCCCGGATACGCACGGCCCAGTTTCCCAATCGGTCCCATTCCGGATCGTAGATATTTGAGACGCGAGAATCCGGAAATACAGCTAGCATATCCCGAACTTCTCCCAGATATGCTTCTAAATTGTATTGGATCGCGGTTGGACTTTCGTTCGCGAGTTTGACTTCTCCCAGTAGATCCGCAATGGATTGGAATGTAAGAAGCGCACCGCTCGCTCTTTCCGGTTTTCCCATCTCTGCAAGCATTTGCACAAAGGTAGAAAGAAGATCCGTGCGAGACATTAGATTGAGCAGACCGTCTTGGTATCTTCTATCATTCTCTGCGAGAATGGATAGAGGAGAACGAACAGGCTTGTTAGTGATAGGATCTAGATAACGGAAATAATACTCGTCAGGACCTGCAGAGTTACTTCTCACCGCAGAATCCGAGTTGATGATCTTCACGACGTCGATCTGGCGATTTCCGGAACCGGTTTCCGTATCCGTGATCCGAGCCAGAAGCGGTCTGGTCAAAGCGGCACTTAAACCGGTCAATATCTGGAATGGATTCTTGTTCAAGCTAGCACTTGCTTGGTCGTCCAAAGTCCAAGCCAAAGAAAGGATCAAAGGAAGAAGTTTGTTTCTCTGACCCCAAGCATCTTCTACGGAGACTCCATAAGATACATTCGCTCCGGAAGGAAGCACCTTGCTATCGGTGAGAAAGGAAAGTCTTTCCATGACTCCAAAATTCGCAGCAATAGATTGAGGGATCACACCATAAGAAGAAGTGGGAGGATAGAAGATACTGTAAACGGATGCATCTCCCAAACTATTGAAGGTCAGAGAACCACTGCCCGAGGTACCGTAATCCCAAGCTTCCAGATAGAACATACTGTCCCCTGGAATATCGGAGTAATTTTCTTGCAAAACTGGGATCCCTGGTTGTCTGAAATTCGGTTGGGTAGAAGAAGCACATCCGGGCTTTAAGTATGTATTCTTTAGTCTCCAGATCCCATTGATCTTATCCGTGCAATTGCTTCCGTCCTGAAGAATAGGGACCGCGTTCATAAGACCAGTGAGACCGTTCGCGATCAGAGTCACGTAAGCCGCCATCTTATACGGAACCCCGGAGCCTAAAGAAGCCCTGAGTGGAATCACGGCCACCATTCTCTTCTCATGCAATAGCCATTGGAAATTCTTATAGATTACTTCTTCGTCGGAATTGAGTGCTCTTTCCGCCGCATTGTCCTTAGCGATCTCCCAAACAGGAATGCTCCAACCCTTAGTACCGGAAGCGTTCGCGCCGGAAGCTACTTGCGTAAATGAGTTATTCGCATAATTCGCGTTTGTCTCTCTTCCTCCAGGGCCTACCCATTTACAAAGGCTTGTGCTATTGCAGGCTCCGTTAGAAGTATTAGAGACCTTGATCCTGAACTCGGAACTGTTCCAACTATCCTGATAGATCAGGTCTGTTCCGTTAGAATCCCTATACAATTTCCCATCGATCGTGTAGATATTTCCGTTCGAATCGGTACGATTCTTATTATAGTAAGGGCCGCCTCCGGAGATAAGGACGGTGCGGATCAGTTTCATAATAAACGGAATCGTCTTAGTATAAACAGGATCGCTTGCCGCAGGAATAATGCTCGGATCGGGAGCTTCTAAAAGAGTAAGAGTAGGAGTATTGATCCCGATAGAAAGAGCAGTAGGAGTGCTTGGATCCGCATTCTTAAAAACGGCCCCATCCGCAGAACTTTGGCTCATGAAGGACTTGATCCCAAGACTTCCGGTCATGGCCGAACCAAGAGAATAAATACTATCCCCTACAGTCAGAACTCCACCAGTCATAGGACCGCCGTTCCCGGAGCCGTTCGGTTCCAGTCTCATCATAGAAGTGTCCGCGGGATTCTCCCAACGAAATCCGTAGGTATCCGACAAGGTCAGGATGAACATAAGGGATTCTAAGGCGGTGATCGGACTACTACTTGTATCGTTTACACGGTCTCTTCCCAAAGAATCCAAACGGATCAATTCCCTTAAGGAGAAGTCTACGCCTGACACAGCGGAAGCAAAATCGAACTTAGCAAAATTCTTAGCCATCTCCAGAGAGAGGATCACATTCGGATCCGAAGTGAAATTCCCTCCTCTTCCAAGCATCGGTCGAAGATAACGGAAAGCTTCCGTAAGAACGGTAGCGAACTCGGTAGGATAAGTAGCGTCCCTATAATCCGCAAAGGCAGGATCCGAGTAGATCTCTCCGCCATTCGTATAATATTTTTCTAAATTAACAACCAGGTTCTTTAAGACAGTCTCGGAAGACTTAGCGTCGCTGAAACCTGCTCTTTGGCGGAAGGATTTTCCGACGGCGGAGATGAGTTGTATGATCTTCTCCTTCATCACTCTGTCTGCGATCATACTAGGGTCCACCATTCCCTGCAGTAGACCGTTGATCGCATTTCTTGCATTCGAGTTCTGGTTGATCCCCTTGTCTAAAACGTCTTCCAGCTCAGTGAACAGTACTTTAATTTCAGGATCTTTTAATATAGAAGAAAGTTCCTCGAACTTGGTCTTCATCGCGTCCTTGGAATAGGTCGCATACATATATTTTAAGGCGTCCTGACTGATGGGGGAAAGGTTCCTTAAAACAGGTTTGTCGTACACTCTCAATCTTTCTAGCCAAGGTTGTAGAGTATCGAATGCTGAGTTGGGAGCGTTATCCACACGATCCAAGAGAGAATGAACTCGGACCAAAGACTGGCGAACATGGGCTTGCGGTTTTAGTAGAAGGTCTCCGGAGACCCTTAAGAAGCCCACGATATCCTCTCTATATGGAATAGTCATAGAGGACTCGAGTCTATCGTTGAAGTAAATAGGTTGCAGGCTATTGAAGCCGGCTTTTATGGAATGATAATCATCAAAGATATTAAATAAACGAACTCCATTGTAATTGATATTATCCGAAAACGTATCCGCTGAAGTTTTATCGTCATGAGGTTGGCAGCCCAAGGCCAAACAAAACGCCAATAGAATATAGATTTGTTTTCTGATCATCTTTTTAGCTCGCCCCACCCTGTTTCCAGAAGGTAGGCACAGCATAGCGATCGCTACATAAAGTATTCTTATATCAGGCTTATATTTCTAAGGGATTACGAAAAAAATCGGGGAAGGTTCCAAAAAAGTTCCGGTCCCTCGGAGAGTCACTCTTAAGATAACAATTGTTATCCAACGATTCCTCTGGTCCCAAAAAAGTCTCAATCTATCTTTTGGGACCTGGGACGAAAGGGATCTTTTTAAGATCTTCTCTTTTGATTTTTAGAATAGAATTTTAGATCACCCAGATCTTTTTATGGAACATTTGATATATATAATTTATTCTAGATTTTGTTCTATCAGAAAGGGAGAGGGAACTGGCTGTCGAAGATACTACAGAAAATTTCCCTTTCTCTTCTCCAGGAAGCACCCAAGGGAATTCTTGACAGAGGGATTTTGCTCCTGAAATCTCCCTGCCATGCCCAATCCCGGACTCCTGAGTCAAAGTTACGACAACGCAAACCCCTGGTTCCTGATCTTCTGGGGGATCACTCAGTTCGGAGCGGCTCTGGGGATCCTAATGTCCCTTGGGCAATTGGTCATGGAGAAGAAGACTTCCCTGAACCGATTACTAGCACTTCTTTTCTTCCAAATGGGCTTATTGCAGGCTTGCTTTCTGCTCCTAGTTTCTGGCGAATACAGGGAATTTCCCAGGATTTCCCTGGCGGAGTTGCCTCTCATCGCTTCTACAGGACCGATTTTATTTGGGATCCACAGAGTGAGCCAGGACCAAGACTCCGACAAGAACGGTTTCTTAGGACTTTCCAATAAGCATCTGGTTTTGCCCATATTGGTTTGGATCGTGTATTTAGCTGCGATCTCTATTCTTCCTGTTTCTTATATGGTGGATAAGATCACTCTCTTCATGACCCAGACCGGTTGGAATGAGGGGGAGATCCTTCTTCTGCTTCCTCTTCTTAACCTCGGGTTTTATATCTGGCTTATCATTTGGGGAAGCTGGGATCTATTCCGGTGGGAGATCCTACAAGAAGAATGGACCGCAAGGATCCTTCTATTCATGGTGATTGCCACCTTCGCGAACATGGCATTCGGAGCCTTCTTCTTAGCCTCTAAATCCCCTCTTTCCCTATTGGGTTGCTCAGCCATGATGGGACTCAGCCTTTGCCTCGCCTATCTGATCGGGCATAAACGGCCCGCATTCTTCCAAACCTTGCAAGAAGTGAGCGAGGCTGCGAGACAGAAATATACACGTTCTCTTCTTCTCGGAGTGGACCGAAACGCGCTTCGCGAAAATCTAAAACAGCTCATGGAGAGAGACAAACTCTATCGGGACGAGGAGCTAAGTCTGGCTGATCTTGCCGACGAGCTGGCACTTTCTACCCACCAAGTATCGGAGTTGATCAACCAGGAACTCGGGATCAACTTCTCCGCATTCGTAAACGATTATAGGATCAAAGAGGCTTGTGAACTTCTCCAAAAGGAACCGGATCGTTCTGTCTTGGATATCGCGTTCGCAGTCGGATTTGCAACCAAATCCTCCTTCCATAGGGCATTTCAAAAACATACAGGCAAGACACCTTCTCAATTCAGAGGCAGCGAACCAGTTTGATATCTAACCGATCGACCTCGCCTCGAGTCCCAGAGTAGATGTTTATAGAATGAGACAAGTAAGCGGGTGGCATTCGATCAATTGGGACGACGGATACCGAAATCTTCCGTAAGATATGGTATCTGAAAACAAACGGAGGAAACCGATGATCGCCATTGCAGAAAGACAGACGAGTCAGGTTCCAACCAAACTTTACCAAAGACTTTCTTCTAAAGAGAAGAGTAAACGGATCATGAAATGGATCCGCTTACGCGACAAGAAATTGCGCCAAAAATTCGGATTCTTAAAACACCAGGACGCTTTGGGTCTTGGAATCACTCTGGGTTCCGCTTCCGGAATGATCCTCTTCGCCGGTCTATACATCGCAGGCATCATACCAGCATGGGCCTGCATCGTTGTAAACGGAGTTCTTGCTTCTCTCTTGCACGAAATAGAGCACGACCTGATCCATAATCTGTACTATAAGGATAATCTCAGGATCCAAAACCTCATGTTCTGGACCGTTTGGATCTTCCGAGGAAACACTGTCAGTCCTTGGTATAGAAGAATGATCCACACTCTTCATCATAAGGTTTCCGGTCATAGAGAGGATATCGAAGAGCGTCTTATCGGAAACGGAATGAAATTCGGTTGGAAGAGATTCATTACCATGCTAGACGGAAATATGTCCTTCTTATTCCAGGCTCATATTCTGAGAAGAGAGGCTCCTAAGTTCAAGAGAAGTGAGATCACCCGATCCAGTTGGCCTTATCTCGTGATCTTCTATCATCTTTGGTACAATTTCTTATTTATTAATTTGTTCTATATCGGGAACGAACTCTTAGGAAAACCCGTAGAAGTTCCTGCTTGGTTGGATTCTATTCGCCATTTTCTGAATATCGCTGCGGTGGTTTATACGATCCCGAATTGGATCCGTCAGACTAGCATTCAGATCGTTTCTTCGAATATGCATTATTACGGAGATGTGAAGGGACTCCACGACCAAACCCAAATATTGAATCGTTGGTTCTTATTTCCTCTGCACCTGTTCTGTTTCAATTTCGGGAGCACTCATGGCATCCACCATTTCGTCGTGAACCAACCCTTTTATCTACGCCAAGCAGTTGCACCCTTCGTGCATCCAGCCATGAAGAGATATGGGATCCGATTCAACGATTTCGGAAGTATCTTTAGAGCCAATCGATTGGGAAATCAGGAAGCATTGCTCACGTAAACGATCCACCTCTATCTTTGCCGGATTTAGACGAAAAAGAGATCTTTTCGTCTAAATCCTTCTCTTTTTCGATTATTACAAACTCTTGAATTTCCAGATCAGATATTAGGAATTCCTTTTCTTGCCGTATGCCGATTCTAAACTGGACCTGCCGATGCAGGAAAATCGACTTAGAACTTATCTCGAATTTCAGCTTTCTCAGCTCCTGATCAGCGGAAACGTTCTCTTCGCGCAACTTCTTTCTTACTCCCCTTCCATGATCAACTGGGGAAGGACCTTATTTGCATTTATTCTACTAGGCGGCTTTCTATATCTTCGTAAGCGTCCCTTCTTCTTTCCTTCTAAGAAAGATAATGCGATCTCTTTCGGATTGGGCCTTGTCCTAGCGGCGCATTGGGTCACCTTCTTTGCATCCGCGCAAACCGGAAATATTGCGATCGCAGTTTTGACACTGTTCACTCATCCTGTATGGACCGTTTTACTAGAGCCTCTCTTCTTTCCTTCCAGAGTCAGGCTCTTGGATTTGGGAATGGCCCTTCTTGTTTTCTTCGGGATGTGGATCCTTGTACCTAGTTTCGATCTAAACGATTCATATTTGATCGCCGTAATATTGGGACTCGTCTCTTCTCTTTGCATGGCATTCCGAAACCTTCTCACTAAGAAATATCTTTCAGATCACGGTTCTACTCAGGTCATGTTCCATCAGACGTTAGTCACCTGCCTTTCCTTAAGTCCGATCTTATTCTTCGAATCTACGTTTTCCACGATAAGAGACTGGAGTCTGATCCTTCTCTTAGGAGTCTTCTTAACTGCGATCGGACATACCTTTTATATCAAAGCGGTATTTCGAATGAAGGTAAAGACCGCAGGACTCCTTTCTACTGTACAGCCCGTATATTCCGCAATCCTTGCTTGGCTTATTCTGGGAGAAGTTCCTAGACAACAAGAGTTCTTGGGAGGAGGGTTCATTCTTCTTGCTGCCTGTATAGAAACATTACGCTACCAGAAAAAGACGGAATAATCCCATGCTCACCTTAGTAGACGGTTCGGCTCCCTTCTTCTTAGAGTCCTCTAAGAGATCCCAAAACTGGTCCAAGGCTCCTCTGTCCCATCTGGAGAAATCCTCCCTTCCTTCCAGGAAGAAACATAAACGAGTCCGGGAATCCTTTTCCAAATATACGAAACGAATTTCTAAATTAGGTTTCAATGCGATCAGCTTGGACGAGTTTTGTTATCTGGCAAATTATCCTTTCTATCCCCAAAACCTTGCGGAAAAGATCAGATCTTACAGGAAGAAATATAAGAAATTATTCAAGATCGCAGTCTCCCAAGATCTAAAGATCTTTCTTACGAGCGATTTCTTTTCCGTAAACGAATCCATCTCCAAGGCGACCGGGAATGAACTGGAAAAGATCACTACTCTCTTCGAAAGCGGACTGGACGATGTTTTCACTTCCTTTCCTGAGATCTCAGGCATCATCCTGAGGATAGGTGAATCGGATGGAGTGGATGTGACCGGCGATTTTAGAAGTAAACTCCTCCTAAAAGATCCCGAACAAGCAAACAAATTCCTAAAAACGATCCTACCGGTCTTCGAAAAACATAATAAAACCTTAATATTTCGGACCTGGACCCTGGGCGCGTATAGCATTGGGGACCTGATCTGGAATCCGAAGACCTATAAAAAAGTGTTCGAAGGCATCCAAAGCAAGTCTCTCATCGTTTCGTTAAAATACGGAGAAGGAGACTTCTTCCGTCATCTCGCTTTAAATCCACTCTTCTTTGCGGATGAAAGACCGAAACTCTTGGAATTACAGGCAAGAAGGGAATATGAAGGCTTCGGAGAATATCCTAGTTTCGTGGGTTGGCAATACGGGAATTATAGGGACCAATTATTAGGAAAAGCGAATCTAGCTGGGATCAGCGTTTGGACACAGACGGGAGGCTGGTCTTCCTTCAAGAATATTACGTTCTTAAAAGGTTCTTCTTATTGGAACGAATTGAATTCCTATGTTTCCTTGAAACTATTCACGGAACCGAACTGGACTGTAGAAGATTGTATTCAAAAATTCTACGGAAAGAAGGATCTGAGCGAGTTCATTCGATTTTTAAGATTGAGCGATCAAGTAATAGAGGATCTACTCTACGATCCTTGTTTCGCAAAGCAAACCCTATATGTGCATAGGGTTCGTATTCCTACCCTTCTTCATATTACTTGGGACAGGATCACTGTCTCTGATCCTTTCCGCGCTGTATATTCCAGATTGAATCCAACTCCTTCCGAATCCTTACGATTGGGAGAAGAGGCATATTCCTCTTTGGAGGAAATGAAACGGATCTCTAAGAAGCTAGATCTTCCTTACGATTCCAGATTCCAGACCAAGACTTTCAAACTGATCTTGAATTGCAGAAAACTTTTGTACCAAGAAGACGTTCCCTTATTCTTGGAAACGAAACGACTCGCAAAGGAATTCCATAAGAAGTATCCAAAGACCTTTCGTTTTCAGATCTCCCGACCGAAATCGAGGCCATCCTGGATTGCTGGCCTCTTCTTCAGGCTGTATTTAAGAAAGAGAAGTAAGTATCGTTTCATAGATAGGATCCTATTCCATCCCATACTCAGAAAGATCTATTATCTGGTATTTTTGGGCATCCGAAACAGACTTCCCGATTTTATCAATAGCCAGGGAATGCCGATCCGGGAATTGCTCAGCTGAAATCGGATTGACGGATCTTTCCTTACAGTGGAAAATCCTTCCCATGTTCCGTTTTACCTTTCGCATTCTAATCCTTCTCTTCGCAATTTTTCTAATATTCGATTGCTCTAGTTCGGATACAAAGGATTCCTCCGGTTCGGACGCATCTTCCGGAAATTCCTCTTCCTCAGAAGCAAGCGCTTCTTCCCGCTCCGCGAACTTGGGAGATGAATCGGAAGATGGCCGATGCGAGGCCGGAGATTGTGAGAATGGAAATGGCACCTATACCTATTCCACCGGAGACAAATACGTTGGTGGTTTCAAGAACGGCCTTCGGGAAGGAAGAGGAAAATTCGAATATAAGAACGGGGATAAGTTCGAAGGAAGCTTCCAAGCAGACCAGAAAGAAGGATCCGGAACATACTCCTATTCCAACGGGACCTTGCTGCAAGGAAACTTTTCAGGCGGAGTATTGAAAGGCGCAGGAACTGTTACCTTTTCGGACGGAAGTTCCTTAGAGGCAGAGTTCAAGGACAATTCGAACTCCAACCCTGGAAAATACACTCGAGCAGACGGCTCGGAAGACGAATGCTCTCTACAAAACAAAGCGGTCTACTGTTCTAAATAATTTCCGAATAAAATCCACTACTCGAAACAAGACCGCGAATCGGATCTAAGCTCAATGAGGAACCGGATATCCCAGTTCCTTATGGATCAGCTCGTAAACTTTTTCATGAGTAGAATGATAGATCTCCTTAGAAGCGCATTTCGCTTTTAAGAATTCACGAACCTTCTGATGATCGGGATACAATCCGGCTACGTAATTGACCTCATGATCCTCCTGACAGTTGAAAAGGTTTCTGTCCCTCGACATATCTCTTGCCATACTATTCTCCTATTTCATTCTAATTTTATAATATAGAATTACTCATCCGAATGGGAATGCGCACTTTGGCTCTCCCATTCCTTTGCCTGAGACGGATCCACTCGTACCAAGGTATGAGTGATATCGAATTCCTCACTTGCCCAATTCGGCATGGTACGGATCTCCACTACCCTATACCAAACCGATCCCGGCTCCACTTGGAATAGATGATTCACGCAAAGGCATTTGAATTTAAAACCAAAACCAAACTCGGGAGGATCCACCGCATGAGGAGCAGCAAAGAAATAGAGTTTTTCCTTGGTTTCGTTCTTATACACCAAAGCAAATCTTCTAGTCTCACCGGCGCTTAGTACAAGTTTGGAATCGGGAATAGAAGAAGAGACCGGCGCTTCTTCCATTCTTGCCGCAGTACTTGTGTCCCAAAGACGGACCGGCCTTTGAGAGGCCAGCTCATAGATCTCCATTTTACCGGGAAGTCCCTTGTACAGCCATTGGATGCGTACAGGAACTCCTCCCTTCTTTCCCGCAAGATTCAAGGAGAAGGATTCCTGGGAACCTTCCTTCTTGCAGTTGAAAAGAAGGAAAAGGATCAGGCCACAGAGGATCTGGGATTTTCGATCTATCATTTTACTCTTGGATCAGTTCTAGAGTGGAGAAATCGAAGGTTTTACCAGGATTCTCATTTTGGACATAGATCTTGTCCCCGGATTTACGGATACGGATGGTCTCTTGGAAGATCTTCTCCCCATTTTCCGGATCATCGCTTCGGTTACAGTCCCTTCCGCAGCCATTGCAATCTCCTCCGTAGTATTCCTCGTTATATTCTCTCGCACTCATCTTTCTCACGAGTCCGAAGATCCTAAGCTTGAGCCCATCAGGCTTGGCTTCCTTAATTTCATAATTTCCTAATGCAAAGAAGGTCTTATTGATCTTTCCGTCTCCGTCCGCTTCCGCTGAAGAAGTATTTCCCTCGAAGAAAAGACTTCCATCGGATCTCAAACGCAGAGTCCAATTCGAAGAAAGAAGTTCCGGTTTTGCTTCTTCGGGATTTGTAGCATTCTCTTCAGTAGCGGGAGGAGTAGCTTCTCCTGTTTGAGGCTGCTCCGTGCTTGCCGCAGCAGTCGGTATACTTCCGTAGAATTCACTTCCTACAAAACTCCAGTTGAGAACATTAGTCACACCAGCGGCGGTAAACTGGAAGAAATTATGTTTAGCGATCTTATGCACTTGCTCCATAGGATTTGGAAGAAGCCATTCTTCCCCGTCGGAGAAACGGATCTCACTGATCACGAGTCCCTTATAATCTTTTCCTTCGTAAATGGAATCTACGGTCAGTCTTAGATTATTTCCTTCGAAAGGCTTCGGAAGATGGATCGTCTGAGGACCTAAGATATCCTGTACTTCGATCTTTTCGGAATATCCTCCGTCTCCGGTAAGAGTGGCTGTCTTCAATCTTCCGTTCGTTTGGCAATGCCTATCGGACCTTTGGTAGCCGTTCCAGATCTTGATTGAAGTGATCTTCTGTTTTTCTTTAAAAGAAAAATCTAATATAACTCCCTTTCCTCTTTTGTCCGAAGCCCAGGCATACTCATATCTGGAATCGAAGAGATTCATCACATCATAGGAAAGATTCGGCTTTGCGGTTTCGGAAGCCTTCACACTTGCTTCCACCACCTTGGGTCCCTTCCATCTCATCTTGGAACCCTTCTCATCGTAGAAATTGATCTTTTGGATGCAGATGTCCTGGTTCTTATGGAAATTAAAAGTCACGGATCTAGTATTTCGAGGAGTCTCGAACTTGACTGCAGCGGTGGAACCCTTTTCCAGGTCCTGGCTATATTCATCAAAGTTAATATAGGCGGTGATTGGTTCCGAAAATTCCCCGTTACACGATTCAACTTCTATCTTGGATAGTTGGAAGGTCTCGTCCGGATAAAAATGCAGTTTTACGAATTTCGCTCCTTTTTCCGGTCTCCAGCTCTTTCCGTCCAAAATATCGAAAGGCAATCCGCTCTCCATGGAAGTAGCGGTGATCATGGAAACAGGCAATTTCTTTCCGCACTCGAATAGAAGCGAAGCGCAAAGCACCAAAAGGAAATAATTTTTGAACATAGGTATTTCTCCCTACCGATTAGCAAAGAGCAGAAATAACTTTCCATTGGATCGGAGAAAACCGAAAAACAAGGGGCCTGACTTATTTTTTGCTACGGATCCTGAGCCAGATTTAGGTTTCCGACCGTCTTAAAATATGATTGGCGGAAACCAAAGATTGCAGTACGCTTACGAATAGGACGATCCAATGTCTATCCCGAGTAGATACCCCATAGCCATCCATATTCTATCCTTGATCGAAAAGGACGGAGAAGAAGCGAGTTCTTCTCAGGTCATGGCGGATAGCATAGGCACGAATCCCGTGGTAGTCAGAAGTCTTATGGGGAAACTAAAAAGAGCAGGCCTCATCCAATCCAAGCAAGGTGTCCCTGGGGCCAAATTAGCCAAGCCTCCCGAAGAGATCCGACTCATCCAGATCTACAAGGCGGTGGAATCCGAAGGGCCCCTCTTCTCCATTCATGATAAACCGAACCCAAAATGTCCCGTGGGAAAGAAGATCCAGACCGCACTCACAGGAATCTTCCAAGAGGCACAATCTGCCCTAGAGGCCAAATTGGCAGAGTTCAATCTGTCCGACGTTTTGTACAATCTGGATTCGGATAAAAAGAAAAGAGCTTAGAATTTCAGAAGGATTCTTTGTTTCCCTCTCTCAAATTTAACTTGTAATTTTAAATGTTACAAGTAAGCCTGGCTTAAGAACATTCGGGAGAATAGAATGAAAATCGTAGTATTCGGAGCAACAGGGATGATCGGGCATAGGATCGTGGCAGACGCACTTTCCAGAGGCCATGAGGTGGTCGCGGTTTCTCGCAATATTTCCAAACTTGCACAAGAAGATAAGAATCTAACGAAGAAATCCGGAGATATCCTGGATACAAAATTCGTAACTGAGCTAGCCAAGGGAGCCGATGCGGTGATCAGTGCTCATGGTCCAGGAAAAGAAGAGATATCTAAAGTCCCTGCCATCATTTCTTCTCTCTTAGAAGGAACTCATGCAGCCGGTGATACTAAAGTCTATTTTGTGGGAGGCGCGGGAAGTTTGAAAGTCGCTCCGAATCTGGATCTAGTAGATGCTCCCAGCTTTCCGGAAGAATACAAAGAAGTTGCTCTCGTTCATAGGAACGCACTCCAATTCATGCGCAATTCCAAGTTTACTCATTGGACCTACCTAAGCCCCGCAGCTTATATCTATCCGGGCGAGAAGGCAGGCAAATACCGTTTGGGAACCGAAGAACTTGTCAAAGACTCCGAAGGAAATAGCAAGATCTCTGTGGACGATTTCGCGGATGCGATGCTAAACGAGGTAGAGAATCCTAAACATTTGGGAAAGAGATTCACACTCGCCTATTAAACAAAAATCCTTGCGCAGAATTCGCAAGGAATAGAATGTCTTTTGGTCGCTTCTTTCTAAGAACGGAAGCGACTGGAGAGCATATCGGATGAAGAAAATATTACAAAGAATTGGGATCGGTCTCGGACTGATCGTAGTTCTCTACGTAGGTATCTATTACGCTACCTTTCCCAAATACGAATTCCATTCCAGCATCGACCTGAACCAAGACTTCAATTCCTTCTATAAGTTAAAATTAGAAGAAACCAAATCCAAGAAAGGAAGGGTCGGTTCCGAAGAGAAATTGATCCGTTTCTCTCCGGGTAAAACGGAAAATGCAATCCTTTACATTCACGGTTTCGGAGCTTCCCGCGCAGAAGGAGAAGCAACTGTGGACCAGATCGCCTCCAAATTGAAGGCGAATACCTATTATCTGCGTCTTCCTGGCCATGGCACAAATAACGAGGATCATAGAGACACTCCTTTCACAGAATATCTAAGAGTGGCCGAAGAGACCTTCCTGATGATGGACAAATTAGGAAATCATACTATTCTAATGGGTACCAGTATGGGCGGGTTGATCTCTACCTATCTTGCTTCGAAGTATCCGGATAAGGTCAGGGTTCTCGTCCTATATTCCCCGTTTTACGATTTCTCTGTTCCTCTTGGCAGGCTTTTCTTCTATCCAGGAGGGACCGCACTCGGTGAAACGATCCAAGGGAAGATCCGAAAATCCCCTCCCAAGAAACCGGACGACGGGATAGGAGAGCATTATTACGAGTATTGGTACAAGGATCAGTATCTGGCAGCAGTTAAAAACGTAAGCGAGGCGACCAAATTCGTTCTCGCCCAAGATCCGTTCCCAAAGATCACCAGCCCTACTCTATTAGTATATTATTATAAGGACAAGGACCACCAGGACAAGACTGCTAGTGTAACCGCGATGTTAGACGCATTCTCCAAGATCGGCGGGGAACATCCGAATCCCTTGAACACAAAAGTCGCGATCGAAGAGGGAAGCCATGTTCTTACCTCTACGCATGTCCATTCAGATAAACCAAAAGTGGAAGCAACGGTTCTAGACTTCTTAAAGAAGGCAGGGATCCGTTAAAGTCGCTTGTAGCAACCAAGGAATTTCCCTCCGGTCTAAAGCCGGAAGGAAATTCTCTCATTCCACAAAAACCGCCAGCGATTCTCTTTTAGCGGGTCATATTCCTTTTCTTCCATACGAATAGATCTCTTCTGCAAGAAGGGATACTCCGCTTCGGATCTTCTTCTTATAACATAAATAGAACTTTCTTTCAGTGATCCAATCTTCGAGCTGTATTTTCCTGAGTTTGGGTGTGATCGAATATTCAGACAAGAAGCCGATCCCAAGTCCCTCTTCTAAAGAACGGATCACAGATTCTACACTCCTAAGCTCCATTCCGATCTTAGGCCGGATCTCCTTTGCAAAGGATTTGATCTTCTTTTCCACTGCCTTTCTCAATGCGGAGGCAGGATGAAATAGTACGAAAGACTCTTTGAATAGATCTTCGGCCCTGATCTTCTTTTTGGAGAAGATGGGATGATCCTTAGAAGCAACAGGAAAGATCCTATCCGACAAGAATTCTAAGGAAGTCAATCCGGGCTCGGAGATCGGTCCAGTCAAGATTCCCAGGTCCGCTTCTCCTTTTAGGACAGCATCCTTGGTTTCCTGGGCATCTCCTTCTCTCACGGAAAGGGAAAGCTTGGGCCTTTTTTGTAGGATCTCCTTCAAGATAGGTGGAAGGATCCAAGCGGATACGGTTCCCCCTGCGGAAATAGAATAATGACCCTTCAATTCCTTATCCCCCGAAAGGTCTTCCTGCATTCTGTCCCAGAGTTCCTTCATTTGCTGGGAGTATTGATAAAAGATCTCTCCCTCATGCGTCAGTCGAACTCCCTTTCCCCCTCTCTCTAAGACCCTGACCCCAAGTTCCGTTTCCAAAAGAGAGATCTGCCTGGATAAGGCAGGCTGGGTCAGTCCCAATCGAGAAGCGGCCCTCTGGAAGGTGCCTGCCTCCGAGATCTCCAAGAAATAACGGATCTGTCTGAATTCCATGGCATTCCTACTTATAACTTTTAGTTATATATTATATTAATCCTATTTATTTGCATTATATTAAAATCTTTGTTAGCCTATTTGACAAGGGGTTTTTATGGGCAAGACTTTATACGATAAGATCTGGGAGAGCCGAAAGGTTTCCCGTTCGGAGAAGGAGGACCTTCTCTATGTGGATAGACATATCCTGCATGAGGTGACTTCCGCTCAGGCATTTGCCGGCTTAAGGGAGAAAGGAAGAAGGATCCGAAGACCGGATCTTACCTTCGGAGTGGTAGATCATAATGTTTCCACTCGGAACAGAAAGGATAAGGGAGCCGCGGGTCCGATCTCCAAATTGCAGATTGAGACCATGGAAAAGAACTGTGAACAATTCGGTCTTCGTTTATTCGGACCGGAAGATCCGGAACAAGGGATTGTGCATGTTCTTGGACCGGAGCTTGGCTTTCCGGTTCCCGGAGGCGTCTTGGTATGCGGGGATTCTCATACAGCCACCCAAGGCGCCTTCGGGACATTGGCATTCGGGATAGGAACAAGTGAAGTGGAGCATGTACTTGCCACTCAAACATTAAAACAATCTAAAGTAAGGTCTATGCTAGTCCGTTTCATAGGAGAGCCTGCCTATGGGATCACTGCTAAGGATGTTGTCTTGGCACTCATTACGAAGATAGGGACTGCCGGAGGACAGGGATACGTTTTGGAATACTCAGGATCTTGGATCAGTTCGCTTTCCATGGAAGGAAGAATGACCCTTTGCAATATGAGCATTGAAGCCGGTGCGAGAGCAGGACTGATCGCTCCCGACCGGATCACATTCGATTATTTGAAAGGAAGAAGGCTAAGTCCCAAAGGAGAAGAGTTCCAGAAAGCAGTAGAATACTGGGAGACATTCTTCTCCGATCCGGATGCCGTTTTTGACAAGGAAATCGAATTCGATATTTCTAAAATAGAACCTCAGGTAACTTGGGGAACGAACCCGGCCCAAAGTTTGTCTATCGATTCGGTCGTTCCCGATCCGGACAGATTCGAAGATAGTATCAAAAAAGAAACCGGATGGAGAGCGTTAGAATATATGGATCTAAAACCGGGAACTCCTCTTTCCGAGATCCATATCGATAAGGTATTCATAGGCTCTTGCACCAATTCCAGAATAGAAGACTTGAGAGCCGCAGCCGAAGTCGCCAAAGGAAGAAAGGTGCATCCTAAGGTACTAGCACTCGTAGTCCCGGGTTCGGGAGCGGTAAAACGTCAGGCGGAATCGGAAGGATTGGATAAGATCTTTTTGGAAGCTGGCTTCGAGTGGAGAGAACCCGGCTGCTCTCTTTGCTTGGGAATGAACGATGATGTATTACTTCCCGGAGAAAGATGTGCTTCTACATCCAATCGGAATTTCGAAGGAAGACAAGGACGCGGAGGACGAACTCACTTAGTTAGTCCTACGATGGCAGTGGCCGCTGCGGTCTTCGGCAAATTTACGGACGTGAGGAAATTAGCATGAACCCTAAAACTTGGACAATACACGAAGGAGTGATCGCATCCATTCCTAGAGCGGATATCGATACGGACCAGATCCTTCCCAAACAATTCATGAAAAAGATCGAAAGAAATGGTTTTGGAAAACATCTATTCCACGATTGGAGATACAAGGATGTGGAAGGGAATATTCAAAATCCTGAATTCGTTTTGAACCAGGGGCCTTTTCAGAACGCGAGCATTCTAATCGTAGGAGAAAACTTCGGATGCGGATCGAGTAGAGAGCACGCTCCTTGGGCCTTAGCCGATTTCGGGATCCGTGCGATCCTATCCGTTTCCTTTGCAGATATCTTTTCCATCAACGCTGCAAAGAACGGGATCGCTTTAGTTCGACTAAAGGAAGAAGAGATCAAAAAAATCCAGGAAGAAGTCCAAAAACATCCCGGTAAGACTCTTACTGTGGATCTGGACACTCTCCAAGTAAGATCGGATGAGCAAAACTTTTCCTTCTACTTGGAGCAAGGATCTGTGGATCGGATCCGAAACGGTTGGGACGATATCGACCTGACCTTAAGGGAAGAAGAGAAGATCCGAAGCTTCGAATCCGGATTTTTTACCGAACACCGATATCTATCGGTTTCTTGGGAGGCATAAATCCTTGCGGCTGTGAATTCTCAAGTTTACAATCGAATGAAAATTCTTTAATTCGCTGGAAAAGAAATCGGGGGTAATTATGATGTTCGTCTGATTCCCCCGACCGGGGAGAGGAACGCAAGAGTGAGCCTAACCGAATCCATACACGATAAAATCAAAACTCCTCCCGTAAAAATTCCGGACTCCGCCTTAAAAACAGGCATCTACGATCTCACAAAAGAAGAATTAGGTTCTCCGATAGAATTAAGAGAAGGAGTAACCCTACGTTATCTTACTCCGCCCCATCGCAAAAGATGGTTGTTAGATAAACTTCTTTTAGGTAGCGATCTCACTTTCTTATACGGTTACTTCCGCCAGATCATAAGAGGAAGAAAGGATGCGCTGGCCGGGACCTTCTTCGATCCAAGATGGATCGAATTATCCGGTGGTATCTTGGAACTGATGGAAGGTTGCGGAGGAAAATTCCAGATCGAAGGAATTGAGAACGTGATCTCCCCAAAGGGCCCCGTAATCTTTGCGGGAAATCATATGAGCGTTCTTGAAACATTCGTATTCCCTTATTTTCTCGTTCCTCACAGAAGAGTGACCTATGTAGTTAAGGAAAGTTTAATTAAAGGGAATTTCTTCGGTCCGATCATGAGGACAAGGGATCCGATCGCAGTAGGAAGGGAAAATCCTAGAGAAGATCTCGTAAAAGTATTGGAAGAAGGAGTTGCGCTCTTAAAAAAAGGCGTATCTATCGTAGTATTCCCGCAGAGCACAAGAACGATCAGCTTCAATCCGGCAGAATTCAACTCAATTGCAGTTAAGCTAGCTGCGAGAGCAGGAGTGCAAGTAGTCCCATTCGCGATCAAAACCGATTTTTGGCAAAATGGGAAATTGATGAAGGATCTAGGAACTCTTTCCAGAAAGAATACGATCCACATGAAATTCGGCAAGGCGATCGATCCGAAGGAAGATTCGAGGAAAGCTCAGGAAACTCTTTTGAATTTTGTATTAACGAATCTGAAAGAATGGAAGGTGCCGATCCTCGACTCCAACTCCTGAGGTAAGCTTCTTATTCTAAAAAGAAAAGCCGACGAAACGACTTCGTCGGCAAATAATCAAAAGGAAATTTAAGAAAAATCTAATATCCCCCTCCTCCACCGCCTCCATAGGCGCCCCCACCTCCACAATATGCGGCAGCGAGTACATATTCTTGATAACAAGTTGTCATTGCAGTGCTCGGATTCGCCTGAGCGCAACTTGCATACAGCAATGCGGATCCGGTACATTCGTCTTTCTTATTCTTATCGTTCTTATTCTTTCCGTTCCCGTATAGATCATCATATGCGTTACAGTTGTAAGTCCACAAAGAAGATAGAGCTACGAGGATAATTAGAATTACTTTCTTGGTTTGCATAAAAGCCTCTCCGAACAGCCGTAAAAGATTCAACTATAGGTCTAGCATTTTCTTTTTTATAAGCAATGGTTTTAAGTTAGGCTAAGCCGTTGCAGGAACAAACGATACAATTCCAGAAACCGGACGGAACCTTGGTTAGGTCATAATTTATAGATAAGAAGGTTCCGATCATGAAAGATCTAATTAGTAAGGTTTTCTACACGGCGCTACTCTTTGGGCTGATGTTTTTAGCCAACCTGAACTGTGCGAGCATGGATTCCGGATATAGAGGATACAATCGATCCGGATGTTACAACTGCGGATATAATTACGGAGGTTATTACAATAACCGATACAGACAGTATGGCGGATATCCCGGTTATCAATCCTCGGGAGGGACAAGAACTCATAATCCGTTCTTTGTGCCCGCCGGAAGATATCATAATATAGGAAGACCTTCTCACTGGAGATTATAAAAATCGAATATACTTTTGATACGAATAACCCTTTAAAAGGCTATTCGTATCAACGAAACCAGAAACGATCCCCTTCTAAAAACCGTTTCACTCCGTCCTTGGTACTTTGGCTATCCATCACAGGATAAGTATTCTCCGCCTCCAGAACGAGAGCCTCCGATACCGGCAGATCCCAACCATCTATCACGGAAGAAAGATCCGCAAGCATAGCATCCTTAGGTTGTCTGCAAATTTGGGTAGCATACGACATGGCTCTTTCAAGTCCCTTCCCTTTTTTCGTCATTTCCCAAACGAGTCCTAATTGGTAGGCCCTTTCGGCTCGGATCCTCTGTCCGGTGATGATCATAGGCAAGGCTCCTCCCCATCCGATCAAGCGGGGAAGATATACTGTTCCTCCATCAACGAGAGGAACTCCCCATCTTCTACAAGCAACGGAGAAGATCGCTTGGGGTTCCGCAATGCGAATATGCCCGTGACAGAACAATTCCAAACCTCCCGCGTACGTGTAGCCATGAGAGACAGTGATCACCGGCTTCTTTTGAACGATCCGAGTGCCTCCCATTGGTCCAGGATCCTTCTTCGCGTAATCCTTCTTCTCCACATCGCTTGTGTAGAGACCGGCGAGTAGATCCAAAGCAGTCAGATCTGCTCCCGCGGAAAAAGATTTATCTCCTGCTCCATGCAGAACGGCAACAGTCAAGGAAGGATCCTCCCGGAAATTCTTCCAGGTTTCCAGAAATAGATCCGCCATTTCCTTATTCACTGCATTATGGACTTCGGGTCGATTCATAATGATCTGCAAGATGCGACCACCAGGAACATCGTGGATCTTCGTCAAAAGTGGAGAATTAGGCATGAGGAAGAATGTAATCCCAAGTATAGAATACAGAAAGAACTTTTTGTTTCCTCTTGACACTCAGGTTTCTAAGTTAGAATCTTCAAGGAAGCCGATTCGCAAGTGATTTTCCCCGTCCAATAAGGATATTCTCCCTCTTACACCATGCAAGATCGAAATGAGAACTTAGGCGATATACAATTATCCTCTCTTTCTTACGAAACCAAAGCCTTGGAATTCGTTTCCGAATTATTCGATATCTACTCTTGGGAATGGAGACAGGGAGAAGAGGAGATACACCCTCCTTCCGAACTCATAGAACGCATCGGATTGAACGAAAAGAACTCTTCTTTCCATGATCTCATCTCCGTTATAGATCCGGAACATGCATCTGAATTTGCAAACGCAATCCAAGAAGCAAAGAAAGGGATCCTCTTCCGAACGGAAGAACTTAGGATCACTGTCCCGGGCAAAACCCCTCTCTACTTTAAGGTGGGAATCAAACCTATTCCTTCCCGCAAGGAATATAATCTGATCTTTTTATTCCAGGACATCACTCGCGTTCGTTCCGCTCAGGAAATGGGAAAGAAGATAGAGAACAGCCTCTCACAGAGCGAACGAACATTTATCGGTGCCTTTGAGAATAGCGGGATCGGAATGGCACTAGTTTCCGACAAAGGAAAATGGCTGAAGGTAAATCGTAAGCTCTGTGAGATGTTGGGTTATACCGAAGAGGAATTATTCACCAAAACCTTTCAGGACATCACACATCCCGATGATCTCTCCAAGGACCTGAATAGAGTGCAGGCTATGCTCGAAGGTGATATCGATTCCTATAAGATAGAAAAGAGATATTTCCATAAGAACGGAGAGACGATCTGGATCAATCTAAGCGTGTCTATCGTAAGGGACCAATTCGGTAAATTCCTATACTTCGTTTCTCAAATAGAGGATATCACGGAAAAGAAAAAGGCAGAGGAATCCCTACTTGCGATCAATTATGAGATGAGACAGATCTTGGACTCCGCCACTCATGTTTCCATCATTCGTACGGATCCGAATGGGATGATCCAACTGTTCAGCAGGGGCGCCGAGAATCTATTCGGATACAAGGCAGAAGAGATTGTAGGACAGTACACCACCGAATATCTTCATGACTTAGAGGACACTTTAAAAAGAAGCAAGGAGCTCTCCAACTCTCTTGGAACAGAGATCAGGGGTTTCGATACCTACAGCGAGATCGCTAAAAGAAGCACTTACGACTCAAGAGTCTGGAGATACAAGAGAAAGGACGGATCCCTCTTTCCGATGCATCTGGTACTGACTGCAGTGAGAGGACAAAACTCGGAGATCACAGGATTCTTAGGAATAGGGACCGATGTTTCTGGATCGGTGGAATACCAGGAAAGATTAGAAGAGACCAAAAGACAACTGGAAGCTCTCACGGAACAATTGAGCAGAAAAAATGCTCAGCTCCTAAACTATGCGCATATCACTTCTCACAACCTAAGAGCTCCGACGAGCAATCTGATCTCACTTGTAGAATTGATAGAAGAATCCAAATCCCAGGAAGATATCCTTTCCTTGGTGGGGAAATTCAAGGTTTCCGTAAACTACTTGCAAGAAACATTAAATAGCCTCGTAGAAGTGCTTCGCATCCAAGAGGGCAATAATCGAAAGATCGAAACTGTCAAATTCCGATCCGTTTTGGATAAGATCCTTAAGATCTTAGAAGGACAGATCCTGGAGACACATGCGGAAGTTCGTTTCGATTTTTCCGCTTTGGAGGAATGGCAATATGATAAGGTCTATATGGAAAGTATCCTTCTAAATCTTCTATCCAATTCGATTAAATATAGATCCCCAGATCGTACTCCAAAGATCTACATCCAGTCACAGATCTCAGAGGGGCAAGCCTACTTGATTGTAGAGGACAATGGGCTCGGGATCGATCTGAAGAAATACCAAAGTAAACTTTTTGGACTTCATAAAACGTTTCACAGACATCCGGATGCAAAGGGTGTAGGACTATTCTTGACCAAGTCCCAAATAGAAGCTTTGGACGGAAGGATCTCCGTCGAAAGCGAATTGAATAAGGGAACAAAAATGATAATCGAATTATATAAACCGAAAGTGTTTTCGAGTAACGGGATCGACTGAAATCGAAAACTCACGTTATCGAAAGATACTCGAACATAATTCAGATTCTTCCCTATTTAATTAGACTTAAAAACGTTTTTCATTCGATTTCTTTTAATTCCGATCGATTTCATTTTTTGGATCGAATCGGTTTGTGTTCTTTTTTTCTAAAAAGGAATTTGGGTCTTGCTCCTTCTTCTCTAAAGGCGTAAGCTAATGGTATGGATAGTACGCATAAATCGGACCAAAAGTACCGAATGAAATCGCCAAGTATGACTGTCGTGACTCATCCAAGAGCACAACCGCAAAAGCCCCTGAAATTCAGAGGTGGTAGCCAGCCAAAAGAACAAGAAATGCCTTCCTTCTGGTTGTTTTACTCCTTCTTGTTAATAGGATCAACGATACCGATCGTGGGAGTCTTTCCGGCTTTCATCCTATTCTCGTTTGCGAAAAACGCATTTTTCAGGATGCTACCCCTTGCCATTAGTTTGGCTACAAGCGGTTATGCCTTGTATTTGAGGGCACATTCAGGCTCAGTATTCCAACAGTTGAAAAACCTAGTTTACTAAGCCTCTTGGAAAAAACGAAAACCGGAAAGTAACCTTTTCCCCTGGAGAAAAACTTACTTCCCGATCTTAGGATCTTATGTAAGGTCCTGCGCTAGGAGTATTCCTAGCGCTTCCTTCCAGTTTCCTAATCGAAGGATCTAGTAGCCCCTATATTGAAGGAAGGGATCCTCGCCTGGGAATTATAGGAATAACCGGTCAAATTCGCATTCCCCACTACTCCCACCGAATGAGATAGATCCCAATCCGTTCCCTTTCCACCTTCTATCGTTTTGCGCGGAATATTATAAGAAAGAGCAAGATCTAAGCTCCATTTGTCGAACAAGTAACTAAATCCTGCGGAGACCAGATCGGTAAGAGAGAAGAATCCACCCGTAGTTCCGCCTAACGCATTGCTTTTTACCATCGGAGAATTATACGCGTATCCGGTTCGAAGTACCCAAGAAGAACTAGGCTTGTATTCTATGCCGAGGATAGCGGCCCATTGGTCCCTGAAATTCAAGTGTGCATCCGCAGAGCCTGTGTTTCCGAGAGGAGTCGGTAGCCATGGATCTTGCAGGGTTTGATTTGCTTTCCTAAGATAAGAACCGTAATTCGTATACACTAGATCCAAAGCGAATTTCAGATTCTCCGGACCGAAGGCGAATCCAAGGGTATGTTTCTCAGGCAGATTGAACGTATAGGATACTCCAGTCTCGTGATAGTACTTGGAATTATTGACGCCTACATTATATCCTCCGTTCAAAGGAATCCCCACATGAGCCTGATACGCATACCCCAATCGGAACCAATCGCTGAAGGTATAATTCGCTCCTAATATTCCGCCTAACGCAAATGCGTTCTTAGAGCTTTGGTAATAATATCCTTGTCCTGGGATCTCTATATTCCCGGTAATATCGTAATATTTCTGGTTTAATTTTTGGGAACCGTAGACTGCCTCTACACTTGCTCCCAACGCGAGATCCCCTAATTTTACCGAGAATCCGTTCACGAGCTTTACCACTGCAAACGTATTGGAATTGGATTCCTTGAGTTGGTTGGAATTTCCAAGCGGTCCGGGTAAATTTGTGCCTGCCCATTGATTTACGGTTTGGCCAGTGGGAGTATTTCGGGTGATCTTATCCACACCTCCCGAGGCCCCACCCGCTACATAAAGAGATATACCGTAATCGATCGTATCCGTAACCGGAAGTTTAAGAGCGATATATGGTCCTGGGCCCAATACATTCGTGGACTTATCGTTTTGATAATTCAGGTTCGGATTCGAATCTTCGAATCGATCCTTGTATCTGTTCTGAATGAGAGAGGCTCCCAAACCGAATTCGATCTTCTTCCCCTTTGTTAGGGAAAGGTTGGCCGGATTCAGATCCACATCTACGGGAGAACCTCCCAGACCGTAACCCGCCCCAGCGAGACCGGAATACCTTGCATTGATCGCGTTAAAATACAATCCGTCGATCGCAAGAAGTCCATTCCCGGAGCCTAGGATCAAGACCAAGAATATTAGAAAAAATGAATGTTTTTGGATCTTATTCTTTTTTGATCCGAGTATGTCGTTACTTATTGGGCGAAATGTATCTGGCCCTTTCTCTTTCTCTTGCATTCGGCCTCTCCTGTGCTTTTAGGTGTTTAAGCAAAGTGAGGCAAAACAAGTTTCATCATAACATCAAAATTTTCACTAAAACAGACAATTGCGATCCAGGTAAATCAACTGCTTAGACATTGGAATAAGCAAATTAAACAAAATGGGCAGTAAACCTCGATATCATTCGAGTTTAGATGGAAAATTCTCTCATTAAGCGAATATTGAATCTACTATACTAAAATATTTTCAGTCTAACTTCGGAATCTAATTTATTCTTTCATCATAACGGAAGAGAAAGCTGGCGCCGAATGCAGGAAACTAAAGAGAAGCCAAGTTTGAGCAATTTAGAAAAAACGAATGGGAATCTGATCCGCCCAGGATCGGAAGATAGATATTCCCTCTTTTTGGATTCGATCCATAGGAAACAAAATGAAGATCCTCATAGCTATGGAGGACGCCAAGTTGCCGGAGATTTTATCCGGGAATTGTTCGATATTCTTTTCGCAGGCTTTTTTTCCGATCTGAGCTTTCGGGATAAGACCCAAGTAGAGGACAGTATTTCCAGATTCCTACTCGATGCGAAGAAGAAACTGCAACCCTATCTTACTAGCAACTCGGCTCCTTCTTCTTTGAATATAAACGACGTACTGTCCAAATTCCAGAGCGAGCTGCCGAACCTGTATGATTCCGTTTGGATGGATGCGATTGCGGCTTTCGAAGGAGATCCTGCCGCCGAAAGCGTGAAGGAAGTCATTCTTGCCTACCCGGGTTTCTATGCAATCGCAGTGCATCGAGTCGCCCATGTATTACATAAATTGCAAGTTCCTATCTTTCCGAGAATGCTAAGTGAGTTCGCCCATGAAAAGACTGGGATCGATATCCATCCGGGTGCAAAGATAGGCAAGTCCTTCTTCATGGATCATGGAACAGGGATCGTGATCGGAGGAACCTCCATAATTGCGGACAATGTTAAGATCTACCAAGGAGTAACCTTAGGGGCCTTGTCCGTGGACAAGAGTCTTGCTAGTATAAAACGTCATCCTACGATCGAAGAGAACGTGATCATCTACGCGGGGGCTACCATCCTAGGCGGGGACACAGTGATCGGGAGGAATAGTGTGATCGGAGGAAATACTTGGCTCACCCATAGTGTCCCTCCTTTCTCGGTCGTGTATCAGAAGAATGAGGTAAGGGTCCGAAATTCCAAAGAATTGGACGACGTGATCGATTTTTCCATCTAAAAGGAAAATCCGAAGTATTGCGCTCTACACTTACTATTTTTCAAATATACTAAATCCGGATCAGGCCAAGGCTTAGCTTAGATCCGGATTTATTCCTTACAGAGGACCGGAACTCCTTCCCCCTACCAAGTCGAATAGAGCGTTTATAAGCGCGTCTATATCCTCGCAAGTATTATAGATCGCTAAAGAAGGACGAACTGTGCTTTCCAATCCGAAACGTCTTAAGATCGGTTGTGCACAATGGTGGCCTGACCGAACTGCGATCCCCTCCTGTGCCAGATAACGTCCCACATCCTCTGTCTTAAAACCGTCGAGTATAAAGGACAGGACACCCGCCTTCTCCCTTGCAGTTCCGATCATTCTTAAGCCGGGAACTCTTTGCAACTGTTTGGTCCCATATTCCAAAAGCGAATGTTCATACTCTGCTACCCGATCCATTCCGATCCTATGCAGATAATCGATGGCAGCACCAAGGCCTACCGCGTCCGCAATGTTTCCCGTGCCTGCCTCGAATCTAAAAGGAGCCGATTGGTATACCGTCTTTTCAAAGGTAACATCTTGGATCATGTTCCCACCACCCTGCCAAGGAGGCATTGCCTCCAGTACGTCCTTCTTACCGAAAAGCACACCGATCCCAGTCGGAGCAAAAACCTTATGTCCGGAGAATACGTAGAAATCGCAATCGATCGCTTGCACGTCCACTTTCATATGAGAGACAGCCTGTGCGCCATCCACAAGCACCTTCGCTCCTATCGAATGAGCCTGCCTCGTCATGTCTTCCACAGGTGTCACAGTCCCTAAGGCATTGGAGACTTGAGTGAATGCAACTAACTTTGTTCTTGGAGTAAGAAGTCTTTGGTATTCGGTGAGAATGATCTGACCGGTCTCGTCCACAGGAATTACTTTGAGCTTAGCCCCCTTTTCTGCACAAAGCATCTGCCAAGGAACGATGTTCGCGTGGTGCTCGAGCCAACTGATCAGGATCTCATCATCCTTTCCAATGTTCTTTCTTCCCCATGTCTGCGCGACTAGGTTGATCGCTTCGGTCGCTCCTCTCACAAAGACGATCTCTTCGGAGGAAGAAGAATTCAAGAATTGCTTCACCTTCTCCCGAGCAGCCTCATACGCGTCAGTCGCCCTTGCGGCGAGAGTATGAGCTCCCCTGTGAATATTCGAATTTTCATGTTGGTAGAAATAAGAGAGCCTATCGATCACGGATTGAGGCTTATGAGTAGTGGCCGCATTGTCCAACCAAACCAAGTCCCTTCCGTTCACCTTCTCTTGCAAGATGGGAAAATCCTTTCTTGCATAAGATAGATCGAAATTCCCGGAAGATAATTCCACCGAAGGGATCAGACTCGGAGTAAAACTAAATGGATCAGCTATTCTCTGGTATTCCGTTCCGGAAACTTCTTTCGCATAATTTGTAGAAGGCGCTTTCGAAGGGATATTCTCAAGCACTTGCGGGGAAGAAACATTCCCTGCAGAAGAGCCAACTCTAGTCGGATCAGATGCATTCGATAAAATGAACTCTTCTGTTCCCGTAGATCTCGAATAAGAGCCGAGAAATTCCCTAGCTAATTCCGCAATCAGGTTCGGATCGATGGGAACCTCTCTTCCTGAATTTCTAAAATTCCAGCCATTCAGATCGCCCGGAAAGGGATCACTTGTAGTCATAGTAGTTTCCTACATCTACGTTCTCTAATACTCCGATCGCATCGTTTGTGAGAACAGCCGCAGAGCAATAAAGAGAGATCAAATAAGAACCGATCGCAGACCGATTGATCCCCATAAACCGCACTGACAATCCAGGAGTTTGCTCTCCCGGTAAGCCAGGTTGATAAAGACCGACCACTCCTTGCTTCTTCTCGCCTACTCGTAAGAGAAGAATGTTAGTGGTTCCACCCGGAGCCTTAGGAGAAGATTCTCCTCCGACCAAAAGCTTATTCGTAGGAATGATAGGAAGTCCTCTCCAGGTCAAAAATTGAGAACCGAAAAGGGAAACCGTGGCCGGCGGAACTCCTCTGCGAGTACATTCCCTACCGAAAGCAGCCACCGCCAAGGGGTGAGCCAAGAAGAAGGAAGGCTCCTTCCATACTTTCGCGATCAGCTCGTCCAGATCGTCAGGTGTAGGAGCTCCCTTTCTCGTTTGGATCCTCTGACCCTTCGGAACATTCTTCAGTAGTCCGTAATCGTCGTTATTGATGAGTTCGCTTTCCTGTCTTTCTTTTACGCTTTCAATGGTAAGACGTAATTGTTCTTTGATCTGATCGTGAGGACTACTAAAAAGATCCGAAACCCGTGTATGCACATCCAGAACGGTAGAAATAGCGCTTAACGTGTATTCTCTCGGCTTTTCTTCGTAGTCTACGAATGTTTCCGGAAGTGGTTGTTCATCCTTCTGTCCGCAGAGAACGTCCACAGAACTGTTGTCCTTGACACGATTTACTCTAAGTGTCCCGGATTCCAATGGTTTCCAATCCAATAAACGGACAAGCCATCTAGGCGTGATCAGATCGTATTGAGGCGGGGTTTTGGTAGTATTCGCAAGTACTCGGGCGGATCTGTCTCCGAGAGAATGTTGAGTTTGGCCATTGTCAGCCATAGAGGGTCTCCTGTAGGTTCGCTTTTCCTATTTTAAATCGAGTATACGAACTTGAATCCGAGCGAGAGACCCTCTTTTTATTTCTTTCGCGCCCGTTCAATATATTGTTTAAGGATCAATTATATTAAATATTATGAATACTCTATAAATTCAAACAAGGATTTAGCTTTTTATTCAGGCTTGTATCCGATCGGCATGGAATAAAATAAATTCTTTTTTTATTCGTAAGGAAGAGAGAGAAAGAACGCATCCAATAAATGAAACGAAATATGGGTCTTTCTTTTGAGATAGCGATCTTTTGGAAATATATTTCTTCAAGGTGATTCTTAGGAGTAGAAGCCGCAGATCCGAGATCTTGCGCCCTATAGCACCTGCCAGATGTCTTGGAAGACCAAGACTTTCGTTAGTAAAAGCTACGATCGGCTCCAATATAATCGTCATTTTTTTAGTCAAAATCCCGCTAAAGTGACCGGATCGGTCGGTCTAAGTTGGATGCTATTCGGAAAAAGAGCCCAATGAAACGAGCCATCCAATCCAGAGAAGGTGTCGGGTTAGCTGCCACAGTCATCCAGAAAAGTGAATTGTATTTGGCTCGGATCGTAGCCGATCTTCCTACACTCGTATTCGTTCGAAAAGGAACCAAGACCCTAAAAGGTAACGAGAATGAGTTCGTGATCCGAGAGGGAGAGGCAGTGGCAATCGCAGGAGGCCAGGCATTCGATGTGGTCAACCGTCCTTCCGGAGACGAATTCCAGTCCGCCTGGATCGCATTCCATCCGAATGTCATCCAAAACTACAAGCCCATTCGGGACGATCTGGAGAATATAGAATCCGCATTCGTATTCTCCCCATTAGGCGAAGGATTTACCGACGCATTCCGTCTTGCCACAGAATCCATCACCACTCGGATGAACATCTCGGAGCAGATCGCAGCTCATAGAGTGACGGAGATCCTTCTTTGGATGGGAGAGTTTGGAAAGAAATTCAAGGTCCCTTCTTCTGAAACTGTGTCCCAAAAGGTGCGTAATCTTTTAAGCTCTACCCCGGCCCGAGATTGGCAGGCAATCGATATAGCGGACCGATTGGAAATTAGCGAGGCGACCTTGCGAAGAAGGCTGGCTGGAGAGAATGTCTCTTTCTCCGAAATACTCATAGACGTTCGAATGTCCTTTGCCCTGTCCCTATTGCAGGCAACAGATCGCTCCATTGGTGAGATCGCTAAGGAAGCAGGATACGATTCCGCTTCCAGGTTTGCGGTCCGATTCCGGGACAGATTTGGCTATTCCCCCACTGTTCTCCGAAAGGAAACAAGCCTAACTGATCGGAACGGCACAATCCTTGATCGAGTCCGGACATAAGCCCTGTTTTTTTCCAAATTTGGAATGCGCGGCGCATATTCTTATGTATTCTCTCCTTCGAAAGAACTCGGAGGTTTTATGAAGAGATTTCAATCTTTCCGAAACGGTTTGGTCTTAGCCGTTTTATTGTTAGCCGGTTCGGCATTTGCCGCGGATCTAAAGGTGACTAGTTCTTCTGTAAAAGAAGGTGCTATGATCGGGAACGCCCAAGTGTTTTCCAGTTTCGGCTGCACCGGAGAGAATTTTTCTCCGGACCTGCAATGGACCGGAGCCCCTAAGGACACTAAATTTTTCGCAGTGACCATGTACGATCCGGACGCTCCTACCGGAAGCGGTTGGTGGCATTGGACCGTCTTCAATATCCCTGCGGATGCGACCGGTCTTGCTGCTAAGGCAGGAAACGAGAAGGGACCACTTCCTGCAGGAGCCATCCAAGGAAGGACCGACTTCGGCAAACCGGGATATGGCGGACCTTGCCCTCCTAAGGGAGACAAGCCTCACCGTTATATCTTCAAAGTGATCGCTCTAAAAGACAAGATCCCTTTGGATGCTGACGCTTCCGGAGCCATGGTTGGATTCTATGCCAACTCTATGAAATTGGCAGAAGGAAAACTCACCGCTAAATTCGGACGATAATCGCCCCATTGGAACAAGGAGTGAAGGAACTCCTTCCTCTTTGTTCCGAATCTCTTTTAAAATCCATTTTTGTTTGGCTTCTGGCCCTTCTCCTGAGCTATTGGGAAAATCAACCCGAACCGGGAACAGGTCTCCCAGGAGAAAGCGAATGTCAGTCTATAAAGAGAAAACTTGGTCGGCCCCCGAAATTCTTGCCGACCTAAAAGAAGTCAGAGCCAAGGCCCCCCTCACTCACGTACTTACAAATATAGTGGTCACCAACTGGACTGCGAATGTCCTTCTTGCAGCAGGAGCTTCTCCCGCCATGGTCATCGCAGAAGAAGAAGTCTCCGACTTTGCAGCGATCGCAGGAGGCGTTTTAATTAACGTAGGAACGATCACTAGTTTTGATGCAAAGGCGATCAAGGCTGCTGCAATTGCAGCTCAAAAAGCGGGGACCCCATGGGTCTTGGATCCAGTCGCGGCGGGAGCGCTCAGGTATAGAACGGAGATCGCAACCGAACTATTGAATTACAAGCCTACCGTGATCCGCGGGAATGCGTCCGAGGTCCTAGCGTTAGCCGGTGCTTCCGGAGGCGGTAAGGGAGTGGATTCTACTGCTAAGTCCAGCGAAGCAGTGGATATTGCAAAAGAACTCGCAGCACGAACAGGAGCAGTGGTCGCAGTCAGCGGGGAGATCGATTATATCACCGATGGAAAAGAGACTATAGCCGTTCCGGGAGGTCATATCCTGATGACTAAGGTGACTGGAGTAGGTTGTTCCTTAGGCGCACTCATCGCATCCATGTTAGCTGTCCAAAAGGACAGATTACAAGCTGCCGTTTCTGCTTCGGCCGTATTCGGTCATGTGGGAGCAATCGCTGCCAAGAAATCCCAGGGAACAGGAAGCTTTGCAGTCTCCTTCTTAGATGAGTTAAGTAATCTTGCTTCTTAATCGAAGTTAAGTACGATCAGAAAATAAAAAACCCGAAGGCCCAAGGGTTCTTCGGGTTTCACTAAACGATAGAACTGAAGATCAATCTTCGTTTAAGAGTGTGAGTGCGGATTCTTTATCGCAATCATAGGCCTCAATATCCAGAATGAAATCATCTCCTGACGTAATATTCGTCAGTATCTCAGTTCCGTTGCTTCTTAAATCCCCAGTGACTATATGATCTAATTGCATATATTCTACATTTCCGATCCCGAACGTATATCCGGAGTCCGTTAGTATGATCATTCTGCTAAAGCGCTCGTTGATTCCAGCAACCGTCCCTTTCATTATTCCTCCCTAATGAAAACAAACAAGTGATTTAGTTCAATAGACGTATGATGTGAATGAATCTTAAACGGCTTATGAACGAATTCCTAAAAAAAGTGAAAAAAAAGAAGGTTCAATTGTCACGTCGCCTAGTCCCTAAGGTAATAGACCGATATCGCTCGCCTTTCTTACCAGCTCGGCCCTATTGTGCACGTTGAGCTTTTTGTAGATATTCTTAACGTGATGTTGGACCGTATACTTACTCACCCCTAAGAACTCTGCCACTCTTCCGATCGTTTTCCCTTTTACCATTTCGTCTAGGATCTGCTTTTCCTTAGGGGTAAGCTTGAACTCCCCGGAAATATCCTTTTGCTTAAAACTATTTAATACTCGAAAGGCGATGGTCGGAGTAATGATAGCGCCTCCCTTGAGCACCGTATCTATCACATCGGTAATATCCTTAAGTTCCGACTTGAGTATATAACCGATCGCTCCATTTCGAAGGGATTCGTAGATCAACTCATCCGAATTCATATTGGAAAGCATGATCTTACTGATCTCAGGATCCCTTGCAGAGATCTTTCCTGCCAGCTCCACCCCGTTCATATTCGAAAGCATAATATCCAAGAATAGTATGTCCAGGCTCCGCCCTTTCTCGTCGGAGAGATAGGCTTCCGCTGATTCCCAATAATAAATGCCTCCTATCTCCGGAATCGACTCCAAGGCCTTCAGGATTTGCTGTCTGAAATTCTCGTCGTTCTCTACGATCCCTACTTTTACATCGGATGTCTTCATTTTGCTATGCCGCCTATTCTTTTATATTACAATATTACAGAAAACTTACTTACTGGGATCTTTATATGGATCTCGTACAGATTTTCCATTAAGGACATCTCTACTTTTCCTCCCAGGCCGGAGATCCTGTAGATGAGATTCTCTGTGCCTCTACCCGTCTTATGTTTTTGGACATGGTATACGGATTCGGATCTCATATCCACGCAGACTTCCTGGTCTTGTATGGAGAAATTCCATTTGGAGACTCCTTGCCCGTATTTCAGGTCGTTATTTGTGATCTCATTTACGACACTATAGAGCTCTACTATGCTCGTCTCATTCCTCTGGGTCTCGAAGAACTGCAATAGCTCTTCTTGGCATTGGAACTCCATTTCCCTTTCCACGTCCGAATATCTTCTCAATAAGACCAAATTGATCCCCGTAATGAAGTTCTCGGATAATAACCCTAAGTCCTCTATCTTGAGCATCTGCTCTCTTAGGATATGAATGGACTGGTTTATCGCCTCATTGATCTTCTTAAAGATAGGGCGATCTCCATTGCCGTCTGCAAGCAATTCCTCCGACAGGAATTTCAGATCGGTAAGCTTTCCGCCCAAATGATCATGTAGATCTATATTGATCCTTTGCCTCACATTATTTACCGCGATCCTCTTCTCACTTTCCTGGGCGAGCTGATTCTTATGACCTCTGGAAAGATCCAAAAGATTATTGATGCGTAGGATCAATTCTTCGAAATCGAAAGGCTTGATCAGATAATCGTTCGCACCGTGATTCAAGGCAGCCATCAGATCCTTGTCCTGATTTTTGGCGGTCAACATCAGAATGGGAAGCTCCAAGGTAGAGAATGTCTTTCGGATCTCTCTTGCAGTTTCCAGACCGGAAAACTTAGGCATCATCACGTCCATGATGACAGCATCGAATGCATGATCTTCTTTCAAGATCTCTAATGCGTCTAATCCGCTATTTACGGTAACGGAGATCATATCCTTTAGAGAAAGATAATTTTGGATCACCTGAAGGTTCACAGGTTCGTCGTCCACAACCAGGATCCGAGGAGCATCCTGCGAATTCGACCTATCTTCCTCTGTTCGGATCAGGTCCGGAATATGAATATCCCGTTCTCTATGATTCTTCAATACACCGTTGTTCGGGGATAACATCCTTCCGGAAACAAGAGGGATCGTGAAATAGAATCTGGAACCCTTATTTAATTCGGATTCGACTCCTATCTCGCCGCCATGCAAGGTGACAAGAGCACGACTGATCGAGAGCCCAAGTCCGGCACCTGCCGCATTCTTCGCGTCTCCTCTGTCTACTTGCTCAAAAAACTCGAAGATCTTTTGCTGTTCTTCCTTTTTGACCCCGATCCCTGTATCTCTCACACTGATCTCAGCCACGCCTAAGGACTTGATCTTTGCGCTGACTGAGATCTCACCCTTCTCCGTAAACTTAATGGCGTTACTCACAAGGTTCTGCAAGATCTGCTGCAAGCGATCCTCATCTGCGAGAAGTTCCGGAAACTCCGAAAGTATCTCATTCTTTAGTCTGATCTTAGTCTCATCCACTCCGACCCGATTCAGTTCCAAAGTAAAATTCACCGCTTGGTAAAGATCCACGGAACGAAGATGAAGGCTAAGATCCCTATGCTTGAGTTTGGAGAAATCTATAATATCATTCACAAGGCTGGACAATCTTCGTCCGCTTGTGACGATCATTCCGAGTTGTCTTTCAACCGATTCCGCAAGAGGTCCGCCTACTCCTCTCTTTAACGAGTCCGCAATCCCGATGATCCCTTGCAAAGGGGTTCTCAATTCGTGAGATGTATTTGCAAGGAATTCATCCTTTAACTTATCCAAAGAGATAAGTCTTTGGTTGGATTCCTGCAGATCGTGAGCCAATTTTTCGGACAACGCATATGCACTCGAAAATCTTTGCGATACCATGAATGCCTGCGCCACAAAGAAAGAAGCGATCGCATACGAAGAGAAATACGCCGTATTGATGATCATATTCGCATACAGTGTATCGTTAACCGTAACCGCAAATAAGAACAGAAAGATAAAAAGACCGATCCTTGCCCCTAACCTCCTATTCTGTATGGCACGGATGAGCACGTAAGTTACGTAGAAGCAAGAAGGGACTACAAAAATAGCGAAAACTGGAATGGTCTTGGAAAAGATTATCAGCGGGGTGAATAAGACCACAAGAGAGATGCAGGAAAAGCCGACAGAAGCGGAGACTAAGACCTTTCGATTGAACTCTCCCGGATACAATGTCCTTAAGAATAAGGGAAAGAAGATCCCCAAGATATACACGGAAATAAGCTCTACCCTGTATCCCCATTCAAAATCGAATTTCGGAAAGATGGAATAGAATACCCTTTCTCCCGTCATTGTAATTCGGATCGTAGAGCAGAGAGTAAGTATCCCAAAATACAGCGTGGAAGCCTCTCTTCTTAAGAATGCGAAAAGGCTAAGATGGTAAAGCCCTAAAACGAACAAGCCTCCCGCCATGAACACGTCCAACTGGATATGACTGCGCCGGATCGAAACAAGAGAATCCCGTTTTCCTAATAGAATATTAGCCCAAGGTCCTCCCTTCCAATGGGAATAATTGGATACTTCGATCGCAATCTCATTCTCTTTTTCTAATATGAATGGCTCGCTCACTCCTGGCCGATACAAAGGATTGGCAGTTTCAGGCGACCTGCCTACTACGCCACTCGAGATCACCTTCTTTCCGTTCACATACAGAGTGTAAGCGGTAGAGGCTTCGAGCATCTTGATTGCCATGTTCTCTTCCGTATGAGGAAGCCTTAGAATCAAACGATACGTCGCATAGCCAAAGCCCGGATAAGAGCTTTCTCCGATCTTATAATGATTCCAAGCGTCCGGAACATTCTCATAGCTTGGGTCCGTGAGTGAATCTTTGTGTTGTTTGAAATTCCGGATCGGTTCCTGCTTTGCTTCCGGATACAGCTTAGACCAAAAGAATGCCCAATCTCCTTGCAAATTTAAAGGGGCTTGGTTTTGGAAATCCCAACCCGCACTCAGATCCAGGACGCCTTCCTTTGCCACGGGTTTCTTTTCCCGGTTTAGAAGATCCTTGCATCCGAAAAAGAGAAGAAGGGTCGAGACCAAGATGCCCCAAACGATTTTCCCGGAAAAAGACAAACGCATCTCCCAGCATTGTTTCTAACATTCCGAAATTATAAACCTTTTTACGTTCCCTTGTATTGAATTCCGAAAGAATCCAAGAACCCTAATCCTCCGATCCAAGAAAAAGCTACTCATTCGAGGGAGGGTTCTTTAGCATTGTCACGATCCGGAGTAGAAAGACAAATATCAAATGAGATCCTGACGATCCCACTTGACTCATTCTTCGGATCTTATTTACGATTTAGAGATTAAAGGAAGTACTATGGATTTCGTTTCCCCTGAAGAAGCAATTGCAGAGATAAAAAACGGAGATAGGGTCTTTATCCATAGCGTATTTGCCGCTCCATCTCTTCTTATCCAAAGTCTCGCTTCTAACCCGAAGGATCTCCGGGATATCGAGATCGTTCACATCCATACGGAAGGAGAAGCCCCGTATGCTCAAGATGGTAAAGAGTCCGCATTTAGGACAAATGCATTATTCGTATCCGGCAATATAAGACAGGCTGTCGCAGAAGGAAGAGCCGATTACTTACCGATCTTCCTAAGCGAGGCACCTTCCCTTTTCAGAAAGAGGATACTTCCTATCGATGTGGTACTGATCTCAGTCTCCCCTCCCGACAAACACGGGTATTGCTCTTTGGGAGTATCCATAGATATCAGCAAGGCTGCGGTGGATTCCGCAAAAATAGTCATCGCGCAAGTAAATCGGTACATGCCCAGGACTCACGGAGACGGACTGATCCATACAAGCAAGATCCATAAATTAGTAGAAGGTAATATTCCTCTCCTAGAAGCGAAGCATTCCGATCCGAATCCGATCGAGCGCAAGATCGGAGAACATATCGCCGGCCTGGTAGAAGATGGAGCAACGTTACAAATGGGGATCGGCACCATTCCGGATGCGGTACTTTCCTGTCTTACCAATCATAAGAATTTAGGGATCCATACGGAGATGTTCTCCGACGGAGTGATCCCTTTGGTAGAAAAAGGAATAGTAACAGGCTCGGAGAAGAAGATCCACAGAGGAAAGATCGCAACTGCGTTCGTAATGGGAACCCGCAAGCTCTACGATTTCGTGGACGATAACCCTGAGGTAGTCTTCTTGGACATGGGCTATATTAACGACACGGATAATATCCGCAGGAACCCCAAGGTCACCGCGATCAATTCCGCAGTCGAAGTGGATCTAACGGGCCAAGTATGCGCGGATTCGATCGGGACCTATCAGTATTCCGGAGTAGGCGGACAGATGGATTTTATCAGGGGAGCCTCTCTTTCCGAAGGAGGAAAACCGATCATCGCACTTCCCTCCACAACCTCCAAAGGATTGTCGAGGATCGCTGCTATCCTGAAACCGGGAGGAAGCGTCACTACTACAAGGGCCAATGTGCATTACGTGATCACCGAGTATGGAGTAGCAAATCTCTATGGCAAAAACCTAAGACAAAGAGCGAAATTACTTATTGACATAGCTCATCCGGACCATAGAAATGAATTGGAAAAACAAGCCGCCGAAAGGTTCAAAGGCTCCCACTTCTAACTAAATCGATCATACTGCCCAAACGGAAACGTTCCAGGCAGAACGATCGACTCATAAAAAACTCACTTTCACTTCAACAAGAAAGTAAATTATATTTTAATAATATTATAAATATATCAATTAATACTTAGTCTCAAAATATCGGTTGACATATATCAACGCTATTGTATAAGATTTCCCGGCCGGATTTCTTGCATTTTAGGAATCCTATCTCATAGTGGAAGATATTCTTCACGGAAAAACCGGAGAGATTAATAATGAGTTCTTTTGAACAAAAATACAACGATGGAATCGTAAAAGGATTCCTGCTTTCGGCGTTGGTCTGGGGAATTGCCTCCATGCTCGTCGGGGTTTGGATTGCCTTCCAAATGGTGTATCCCGAGCTGAACATCGGGCCATACTTCACATTCGGAAGATTACGTCCTCTTCATACGAATGCAGCCATATTCGGGTTCGCACTCAGTATCATCTTTGCCACTGGGTATCACACAGTCCAAAGACTTTGCAGGGTCCGAATTTGGAGCGATAAACTGGCCAACTTACACTTGGTATTGTACAATCTAACGATCATTCTTGCGGCGATCACCCTTCCCTTGGGTTTAAGCCAATCCAAAGAATACGCTGAGTTAGAATGGCCTTTGGACCTTTTGATCGTGGTTTGGTTCGTTATCTTTATAGTGAACTATTTCGGGACCATCTTCACAAGAGAAGAAAAGCAACTCTACGTTGCGCTCTGGTTTTATATCGCTTCTTGGGTCACCATCCCTATCTTATTCATCGTGAATAACCTCTCCATTCCGGTGAGCTGGATCAAATCCTATTCCGTCTTTGCAGGTGTATTTGATGCGAATATCCAATGGTGGTATGGGCATAACGCGGTAGCCTTCGTGCTTACTACTCCATTCTTAGGATTGATGTATTATTATCTTCCGAAGCATATTAAGCAACCGATCTATAGCCACAGACTATCGATCATCCACTTCTGGAGCTTGATCTTCATTTATATTTGGGCGGGTCCTCACCACCTACTCTATACTCCTCTACCGGATTGGTTGCAAACCACAGGAATGGTATTCAGTATCATGCTTTGGATGCCGTCTTGGGGGGGAATGTTGAACGGTTTCCTTACTCTTACCCAAGCTAAGGAGAAGATCAAAACCGACGCAACCTTGAAGATGATGCTCGTTGGGGTCACCTTTTACGGTATGTCCACTTTCGAAGGTCCTCTTCTCTCCATTCGTTCCGTAAGCGGTCTTGGCCATAATACCGACTGGATCATCGGCCACGTTCACGGCGGAACCTTAGGCTGGGTGGGAATGATGTCCTTCGCAGCGATCTACTATCTTGTTCCAAGGATCTGGAATACGAATCTATATTCGGAAAGACTTGCGAACTTCCACTTCTGGGTCGCAACGCTTGGGATCCTTCTCTATATCGTTTCCATGTGGGTCTCCGGAATCACCGAAGGTTCTATGTGGAGAGCGATCGACTCTACCGGCGCATTGAAATATCCGAACTGGGTACAGATCACTGAGACATTGAAACCTTACAGGTTGTTCCGAGGTATCGGAGGAGCACTCTATTTCGTGGGTCTCATAACAATGATATACAACGTAATTCGTACGATCCGCACTTCCGGTGACGGGTTCAAGGAAATCGACTTACGCGTCGGTCTCAAGGAGGCAAAAGCGCAATGAATTGGTTTGATAAATTATTAGATTGGTTCTCCGGTTTTACCGAGCAATGGGAAAAGCATGGGGTCAAATTCACTGCTTACACTACCGTTGCCATTTTGATCGGAGGAATATTCGAACTTGTTCCTCCCTTCTTCCTGACAAAAACCGCAGAACCTATCGCCGGAACAAAGCCGTATAACGCTCTGGAACTCGCAGGACGTGATATCTACCAAAGAGAAGGTTGCAATAACTGCCACACTCAGATGGTTCGGCCTTTCAAATGGGAAGTGGATCGTTTCGATCCACAGCATTCCTATGGAAAAGACGGATATTCCAAAGCGGGAGAATTCGTTTACGATCATCCCTTCCTCTGGGGTTCCAAGAGAACCGGCCCGGATCTAGCTCATGAGTCCCAGATCCAGCCTTCTGCGGAATGGCATAAGACTCACTTGATCAATCCTAGGGATACTGCAAAAGGCTCCATCATGCCTTCATATCCTTGGCTCTTCGAAGAATCTTCCACATTGGATGCGACCGATATCGCAAATCATATGAAAGGTTTAAGAAAGGTAGGAGTTCCCTATACCGATGAGGACATAGCCTCTGTGGCGACCCTTGTTTCCGGAAAAACGGAAGGAGACGCCCTCGTAGCATATCTTCTCAAGTTAGGAAAAGACACGGCTGAACTCTCCAAGAATCTTCAGTGAGGAACGAAATTGGACCTAGATACTTTACAAATCTATAAAGCTCTTAGACTTCCTCTTCTTGGATTCTCTATCTTATACATTATCTTTTACGTATATAAGAGTTCGAGAAAGGAAAGAATGGAAGAACCTAAATACAAAATGCTGGAGGAGGATTAATCCATGAGCGACCCAAACAAAGAATTCGACGGGATTAGACAAGACGATAATCCCCTTCCCACTTGGTGGAAATGGGTCTTCTTCGGAAGCATAGTTTTCGCGATCTTCTACGCGATCTATTTTCATAAATATTCGAACTGGGGAACGACAGACTATTATTCCGCTCAAGTCCAAGACTATGAGAAGGAATTCCCGAATCGGAACGTAAAAGTAGAATCCGTGGATGGAGTGAATCCTTTCCGAGGCAAGCCTGAGGCTATCGCAGCGGGACAAACCACATTCCAAACCTATTGTGTTGCCTGCCATGGCCCGACTGGAGAAGGCTTAGTTGGCCCGAACCTAATGGATAAGGAATGGCTGCACGGAAATACGGACAAACAGATTTACGAAACCGTAATGAAAGGGATCCCAGTGGAGAAAGCCAAAATGGGAAGAGGACCTATGCCGGCACATGAGAACTCTCTGGGTTCGGAGAAGATCTACCAAGTTATGGCTTGGCTCGCTTCTCGAAATCCCGATCTAAAGGCCTCGAACTAAAGAAAGGAAGCTGAGGAAGAATATATGATTATTTCCCGCCCCATGTCCGGAAAGATCAGGACCGCACGAAATTATGTGCAAACAGTCTTGATCCTATTATTCTTCATCACTCCTTGGCTGCGTTGGAACGGAATGCAGCTGATCCGTTTGGATATTCCGGAGAGAAAATTCTTTCTCTTCGGCAATATCTTCGTTCCTCAAGAAGGCTATTTCTTACATCTCTTCTTGATCGGAGCGGGACTTTGCCTCTTCTTCTTCACTTCTCTTATCGGAAGAGTCTGGTGTGGATGGGCATGTCCTCAAACGATCTATTCGGATGTATTCGATTATATCGGAGGCTTGATCCAAGGCTCCAAATATGGTAAGAAAGATTCTCCCTTCGCATCGAGAGCACTTACTCATACGATCTGGCTCTTAGTGAGCGCACTCGCCTCGGCGGCTTGGATCGCTTACTTTGCAGATCCGCATATCATGCTCTCCTATTTTCTAAATTTCGGATCCGTATCCGAAATCCCTACTTGGGCCTATTTCTTAGGATTCTTTACTCTCGCGATGTATGCGGATATCGCATTTGTGAGAGAACAATTCTGTAAATATGCCTGCCCGTATGCCCGCTTCCAGACAGTGATGATGGATACGAATTCCATCAATATCACGTACGATTTCAATCGAGGTGAACCTAGAAGAAAGGGAACCACCAAGATCGGTGATTGCACTGCCTGCAATATGTGTCTTGTAGTATGTCCGACAGGGATCGATATTCGAGAAGGCACGAACGTATGGTGTATCGCCTGCGGAAAATGTTCGGACGCATGCACCAAACAAATGCAAAAAGAAGGGAAGAAGACCCTGATCGGTTACTGGTCGGAGAACCAGATCCGCGAAAAAACAAAGGCATTCAAATGGATCCGTCCTAGAACGGTCGTGTATGCTGGAGGACTTGTATTAGTACTTACCGTTTTAAACCTTCTTCTTTGGGAAAGAGTTCCCCTCTATCTTTCTATATTAGCGGATCGGAATATACAACCTGTGGATGTAGGAGACGGAAAGGTCCGCAACTTCTACGAGGCACAGATGCAAAACCTCACCCTACAAAATAGAAATCTGAAATTCGAGATAGAGAAAACAGATCTGGAAGGGATTAGAAGACTTTGGATCGGAGGGACGGAAGAGGCCGTGGTCGAACTTCCGGCAAATTCCGACAAAAGATACAGGCTTTTTATAGAACTAGAACCGACTGCACTGGATGCTTCCAAAAAAAGCCATGAGATTACATTAAAAGTTTCTGATATTCATGATCCGAGCTTTAAAAAGACCAATGTGGTCCCATTCCTTTTACCGGTCGCTATTGCGAAAAAGAAAAACCAATCCGTTGCGAGGACATTATGGATAAGAGTCTTAAACGAGCCTTCCTTCTTATAAAACTGACTTTTTTAGGTCTATTCGTGGCAACATTCTTTACTGTCAAGATCGCCTTGGCAGGACACACTCAACCGGTTGATTCCGATTATTATGAGAAGGGATTGCGTTATGACCAAACAGTCGCTTCCCAAAAGGAAATGATCGCGAGCGGTTATCATTTCGAATCACCCCTTCTCTCGGAATTACATCCCTTAAAAGTAGGAAAACAGAATATACTCGTTTCCTTAAAGAAAGGAAATGAACCGATCACCGGAGCAGATATGGAATTCAGGCTGGAAAGAAACGCCACGGATTCCTTTAACAAAACCGTAGTCCTAAAAGAGATCCAACCGGGAAATTATTCGGGGGAATTAGAGATCCCATTCGCCGAATCCTGGAGAGTAGAGATCAAAGCCAAAACAAAACAAGGTATCTTAGAAAAGACCAAACAGATCAAGGTTACCATTTGAGTTCTGTCCTTACAAAGACTCTTTGCTTTCACTGTAACTCTCCCATAGAAGGAACTCCTATCTTTCGGGTCCTAAAAGGAGAAGAAAGAGAGTATTGTTGCAATGGCTGCGCCGAGCTCTCTTCCATGCTTTTGGAAAACGGCTTAGATCGTTTCTATGAGATCCGGGGCGGACAGACCATGGACCCCATCCGGAACGGCTCCTCGGAAGAAGGCTCCTCTCCGGATTATGATAACGAGTCCGTTTACTCCGAGTATCTTGAAAAAACGAAAGCAGGATATAGCGGGCTTATCACCGTTTCCGGGATCCATTGCTCGGCTTGCGTTTGGTTGATAGAAACAGTACTTCCTAAAACGGACGGAGTACAGGACGCAAGACTGAACTTCGGAACGGGACGACTAAAGGTAGAATTCGATCCCTCCAAAGTCAGACTCAGCTCCATTCTGAAGTTAATTAGAAAATTAGGATATTCTCCTAGTCTATATTCTCCCCTAAAGGCCGAGTCTAAAGTAGAAAAACCGTTTCGGGACCTAGGTATTCGAATGGCAGTCGCAGGATTCTGTTGGGGAAATATCATGCTCTTCTCCGCAAGCCTCTATGCGGGTTATTTCCAGGGAATGGACGTAAATATGAAAAACCTATTTCATTACGTTTCCTGGATGCTTGCCACACCCGTATTCTTTTATTCAGGTTATCCTTTTTGGAAGGGAGCCTTCGAAGCTTGGAAGCATAAGCTTCTCTCCATGGATGTACTTTTATTCATAGGGGTGAGCCTCGCCTATTTCTATAGTATTTACGTTACCGTATCGGAAAGAGGAGAAGTTTACTTCGACTCCGTATGTACGATCTACTTTTTCATCCTGCTAGGAAAATATCTGGAAGCCATGATCCGCTACAAGGCAGGAACTAAGATCGGAGAGCTATTGTCCCTTCTTCCGGAAGAATACGAAGTGCAAAGAGAAGGAACCTGGAGCAAATTCCCCGCGAGAAATATCCAAAAAGGGGATCTAGTCAAACTAGTCCACGGAAGCAAGGCCCCTGTGGATGGGGCATTAAAGAGCCAAGAGGCATTTTTCGACGAAGCAGTGCTTACAGGGGAAAGCGAGCCGATCCGCAGAACCGCAGGAGAAGAGATCAAGGCAGGCTCTCTATGCTTGTCTAGCGATGTATTATTTCTCTCTTCAGGGACCTCCCAAGAAAGTTCCTTAGCTCAGATCGGAAAACTATTAGAGGAATCTTTATTAAGAAAGCCTAAAATCCAAAGGACCACAGACAGGATGGCATCCGTGTTTATCAAGATCGTGCTCGTGATCGCGATCTGTACATTCTTCTATTGGTGGAAATTTGACGGCCTGGAATCCGCCTTATTGAATACGATCAGCGTATTGATCGTAGCCTGTCCTTGTGCCTTAGGCCTAAGCGTTCCTGCGGCCCTCGTAGTAAGCCATCTTCTGCAATCAAAAGAAGGAGTCCTGATCAAGAGTCCGGAGACAGCCGAAACCTTGGCGAGAGTGGATCGCATCTTCTTCGATAAGACTGGCACCCTTACCGTCGGGAAATTGGAACTTGCAAGGGAACTCATTTTAGAAAAAGCAGAAAGAGCCGACGAATACAGAAGCATTGCAGTGGATCTGGAGAGACATTCTTCTCATCCGGTAGCAAGATCCTTTACGAAGGCATTCGCCCTAACTTCGGAAGGACCGATCTCTTGGAATTCATTGGAGGAATTGCCGGGGCAAGGAATGGAAGGAAGGATCGGGGATTCTATCTATAGGATCGGGAATAGAAAATTTACAAGCGATTCCCTATATGAGAATGACGGACTCATTTATCTTTCCAAGGACATGAGACTCTTGGCCGCCTGGGAATTTAAGGACAAGGAAAGAGCGGAAGCGCAGAAAAGCATTTCAAAACTACGATCTTTGGTCCAAAATCTGGAGATCCTATCCGGAGATATTCCTGCAAAAGTGAAAGAGCTCGCCTCTAAGTTAAGTATTTCAGAATATTCTGCTAATCTTTCTCCGACCCAAAAAAGGGACAGGATCCTCGATGCTCAATCTCAAGGTGAAATCGTGGCGATGGTAGGCGACGGGATCAACGACTCCGCTTGCATTGCTCAGGCAGATATCGGGATCTCCATGGGAATGGGTTCGGATCTGAGTTTAGATAGATCGGATATTATATTGACTAAGAATCGATTGGACAGCCTTCCTAAGTCCATTTCGATAGCCAGAAAAACGAGAGCGATCATTCGCCAGAATATCTGCCTTTCCTTAGTTTATAATTCCATTATGATCCCTCTTGCATTTTCTGGGCTCATGCTTCCGGTGATCTGTGCCGGCTTTATGACCTTAAGTTCCTTTACTGTGGTGCTCAATTCGGTTTCCATGAGGAGTAGAATTCAATTATGAACATCCTATATCTTACCATTCCGATCGCTCTCATCATTTCGTTCGGAGCGTTTTACGTTTTTATTATTAATTACAGATCCGGGCAATATGAGGACATCGAGGGCCCTAAATATAGAATGCTTTTCGACGAGGAAAATCCCCGTAAATAAGGAGGGAATATGGAACTCTTTCTAAGCTTAGCACTCGCCTCTTTCCTGAATGGACTCACCGGTTCCATACATTGTGCGGCAATGTGCGGGCCTCTGGCAGGAAGCCTAAGTCTGAAGTTCGCAAACTCCGGAAAATCCAAAAATCGTCTATTACAACTCTCTTATAATCTAGGAAGGTTCTTTTCGTATACAAGCATCGGACTTGCACTCGGTTTCTTGGGAGAAGTAACGAACCTGTCTTTATCAAAGCTATTGCCGATTCAGGAAATTGCGGCTTGGATCGGAGCCCTCGCACTACTCTTCTTTGGGATCGCATATCTTTTCGGAAAGAACGTGAATTTCAGTCCTTATTTCGGAAAGGTAGTCAGCAAATTCCTTTCTCCTATGCTTAAGAATTCGGAAGGAAAACCTTCTTCCAATCGGAATATAGCCTTCTTAGGTTTCGGGTTCGGCCTTTTCACAGGACTTCTGCCTTGTGGGATCCTTTATCCAGTTTTTATAATATCTTATGCCAGCGGATCACCACTTGTTGGCGCCATGATCATGGCCGGTTTCTTTCTGGGGACTTTCCCTGCTTTATTCCTAGTAGGGATGGGCTTCAGATCCTTTGCCTCTAAGCTGCATCCGAATCGGATGAGGATCGTAGGAGGTGTGATCCTTCTTCTTTCCTTATTTATGATCTTTCAGAGATTTCACCACATTCATCATTCGGAAGAAGGTCCCGAAGTCGACCATTCTTCCATGCATCATCATTGATGAGCTGATTGTTTAAAGAAATTCCAGTTCTGGGAACTCTATCTTTCTGGAATGGGGGGATTTAAACCAGCGAAGTACTGCGTCCGTTACCTGGGACCATTTTCCTCTATCCTCAAAATGACTAGGGGATCCAGGTATATAATGAATTCCTTTAACAGGCGATTGGATCTTAGAAAGAACGGAACGATTGGATTCTATTCCGTAAAAATCCAGGCCACCTATGATATTCAGGATCGGAACTGCAGAAAGGGAGATCTTAGAATGGGGAAGCCCGTTACCGATGAGAACGATGCTGTCCACATCCTGAGCTAACACGAATCCCGCCCTAAACAATCTTTCTGCCGCGGAAGAAAGACCTAAATAGGCAAATTTATGATATTTAATATCCCTTCTGTTTCGAAGGTACTTGGTGATTTCCACCAATCGATCCGCAAGCAGAGCATCGTCCGATCGATTTGCATGGATCTCTCTTTCTTCGGCAGTCAACAGATCCTGCAAGAGCAATGTGGCGATCCCTGCAAAATTCAGTTTTCGATTCAACAGACTGAATCTTTGCTCGAACTTCTCATCCTTTTCATCCAGAACAAGGACCACCAATAACTTAGAATCAACGGGAAGAAAAAGATCTCCGGACAACTGGATCCGATTGATCTGAAAACGGATCGTTATCTGTAGATCTGCCCTTTTCATTCGCGTCTCTTTTTGAACTATGGAAAAATCGGAGATCAATCCAGTAATTTCCTCAATGCGGATTCGTTTTGAATGGTAATTCTTTTCTTTCCGATATCGATCCAGCCTCTGCTTTTAAAATCGGTCAGGGCTCTTACGAGGGTTTCTGTCGTAACTCCGATCACGGATGCCATCACTTCTCTTGTAAAAGGAAGCTCCTCTTCTCCGTCCATAGAGTCGGCCAACTGAAGTAGGAACTCGGAAAGTTTTGCATGAACCTGGCGCGTTCCTAAAGAATAGATCTTATTCTCCGCTTCTACACATTCCTTCGTGACTTGCTTGAAGACCGAGTTTTGGAATTCAGGATCGGTTACGAGTAATCGTTTCAGTTCTTTTTCTTCGATGAATAATACGGTGGTATCTACTAGGGCGACCGCATGATGCAAGTACGTTCCGCCGAAAGCAGCATCCCGTATACCGACCCAAGTACCCGGAGTATAGATCTTAAAGGTCTGCTGTCTTCCTCCAGAACCGGTCCTATAGGAACGAATGGATCCTTTCTCTACGATAAAGAATCCTTTAGCAGGTTCCCCTTGGGAGAATAAGACATTGCTCTTCGGAATTCTCTTGCGAGTGAAGCCGATCGTGCCGAATTCGTTTGTTTCTTTTGATCCCTGAATATTCGTAATAACGGGACTGTTATTGTATTCTATCTGAGCTGCATTCATAAACATCCGACTAAATTCCTATATTTATTCTAATTTTATAATATATCAATATGATCCGGGGGTTCTTTATACTTCGAACTCCATGATCTCGTTTCTTTCCGGGATTTCGGCTTTCCAGCCGTATCGTTTTTCAATTTTGTCCGCAAGAGTTCGGGATGCGTCCCCCTCTCCATGAACGATAAATAAATGCTCAGGAGACTTTTTTACATTAGAGAGCCAGTCCACCAATTCGGTCTGATCGGCATGCGCGGAGAGTCCGTCTATATTCTGAACGTCGCATCGGACCTCATAGTATTTGCTGCGGATCTTGATCTCCGTCTCTCCGTCGAGTAGTCTTCTTCCTCTGGTAGCGATTGCTTGGTATCCGACGAACAATACGAGGGAATTCGGATCTCCGAGCATATTCTCCATATAGGTAAGTACCCTTCCCCCGGTTGCCATCCCGCTGCCTGCGATCACGATCCGAGGTCCTTTCTTGGTAGCGAGTTTCCTAGTTTCGGACGAATCCGTGACGCAGGTGATATCTTCAGCTATATGAGAGAATTCGGATTCTTTGATCTTATGCCATTCGGATCCATATACATTAAATAATTCTAATACTTTTAGCCCCATAGGAGAATCCATATAGACTGGGATATTTGGGATCTCCCCGCTCTTTCTCATTTTCCAGAGTAGATACATGAGAGATTGGATCCTTTCCACGGCAAAACAAGGGATCACAACGGAGCCACCCGCTTCTGCAGTTTCTCTCACGAGCTGTGCGAGTCTCTTTTCCGGATTTCCCCGATGGATCCGGTTACCGTATGTGGATTCCATAAGAACGATATCCGCTTCTTCGGGTCTTTCCGGAGGAAAAAGAAGAGGGTCTTCTTTTCTTCCTATATCCCCGGAGAATACGATCCTTTTACTCCCGACCTTCAATTCGATGAAGCTGGCCCCGAGAATATGACCGTTGTATCTGAATCTATAGGAGATCCCGTCGCATAGATCGAACCATTGGTTCAATCCTTTACTTTCGAACAATCGTATCGCCTTCTCCGCATCTTCTGAGTCGTAAAGAGGAAGGGCCGGCTTATGCTTGGAGTAGCCTCCTGAATTTGCCATAGAGGCGTCTTCCTCTTGGAGTTTGGCACTATCCTGTAAAATAATATTAGCTATGTCTAATGTTGGTTTTGTCCCAATGATAGGACCATGAAATCCTTTCTTTACTACCCGGGGAAGGTAGCCGCAATGATCCAAATGACCGTGGGTCAATAAGATTGCGTCTATACGGGAAGAATCGAAAGGAGTAGAGCTCCAGTTCAAAAGCCTCAGCTTCTTCTCCCCTTGGAAGAGTCCGCAGTCGATCAGGATGCTTTTTCCGAATGCCTGGAGGAGGTATTTGGACCCGGTAACCGTTCCGGCACCTCCCAAAAACTGTAGGATCATTCGGTTTGTTTCGCTCATTTATATCCTTCCAAACCGACCACCGGATCTCAAAACGGCGATCCGCTGCGGTTTCTTTGAATGTAGCGCCAATTAGAGAAAAGTCAATAGGCGCCGACGGAAGGGGTAAAATGGGAAGGGAAACTGCGGATTTACAGGGTAAAATTCAGAGAAGGTCTTTGATCTTTGCCACGTATTTTCTGCCCACTGGCAATTGGGTCTCGTCCTCGTCCTTGAGATAGACCAGATAATTCCCGGAATTATCACTTTGCATGTGGGACATTTTCTCTATATTAATAATATATTGTTTATAAATCCTTAAAAAACGATTGGGAGGAAGTTTGGTCTCCAAGCTTTTCAGGGACTTATAAGTAACATACTGTCTCTTCTCCGTATGCACCACGCTGAAATTATCCCTGGAAGAGATATAGTTGATATCGTTGTAAGGGATCAGGAAATGATTCTCTTTTTCTAAGACGAACAGGCCGTGCTCGTTAAAAACATTTCCGGCAGGCTTCTCTTCCTTGCGTTGCAGGAATTCGAGAGCACGATCCACTGCCTTAAAGAATCTTTCCTTGGAAAAGGGTTTGAGAAGATAATCTATCGCTCCCAATTCGAATGCATTGATCGCCTTGTCCTGAACCGCAGTAATAAAAACGATATAGGGAGGATTTTCCAATCTCTCCACAATGTCCAGGCCGGAAAGCAAGGGAAGATTGATGTCCAGAAAAACAAGATCGAATTCCTCGGTCTGTAGGTATTCCAAGGCCTCCTCACCGTCCTTTGCAACCTTGGTAAGTTTCAATTCGGGACGGGAGAGACAGTAATTGATCAGTAGATCCCGAGTAGGAGCCTCATCCTCTACGATCAATGCCTTCCATTCTTTCTTTGCGACTGTCATCAGGGACAAATTTTACGGATTCTATTTGGAGGAATAATTGAAGCGTATCGTCACGACCGCCCCACCCTCAGGATGATTTTCGATCTTGACTTCCGATTCGTAAAGATAAAATTTCAATCTCTCCGCTATGTTCGCGATCGTGCGAGAATAAACGTTCTGGGTCTTGAGACCGTTCCCATTATCGCGGATAACGATCTGTGTAGTCCCGCCTTCTACGGTGGCCTTTAGGATGATCTTTCCCTTTCCCCTCTTATCTCGGACACCGTGGATATAGGAATTTTCAACCAGCGGCTGTAAGGTCAAAGGAGGGATTTGACAGTTCCTGAAATCCCCTTCCTTCTCTATCTCCACTTCCAGAAAATCGGAGAATCTCAATTTCAGTAACTGCAGATAATTTTCCGTAAATTTCCATTCTATATCGAAAGGCACTAATAACTTAGAGGCCTGGTCCGTCAAGAACCTGTAATTGTCCGCAAGCATGAGAATGGCCGAATCCGCAAGTTCGGGATTCGTCTGTAAATAAGAATGAATGATACTTAACGTGTTAAACAGGAAATGTGGGCTCATCCTGTCTTGTAACGTCTTCAGGTTATTCTCTGCGTGCCGAGCCTTCTCTTCCGTCTCCTTTCTTTCCGTAATATTGTTCCGGATCGCGAGGAATTGATAGGGCTTTTCATTCTCGTCCAAGATAGGGGAAATAGTAGTGTCTACCCAATAGTATTTTCCGTCCTTAGCTCGGTTCTTGATCTCCCCCTTCCAGATCTTTCCCTTAGAAATGGTTTTCCAGAGTTCATGAAAGAATTCTTTCGGATGATAGCCCGAGTTGATGATCCGATGGTTCTGACCGAGCAGCTCGTCTCTGGAGTATCCGCTGATATCGCAAAAGTTTTGGTTCACATATATGATCTTGCCCTGTCTATCCGTGATTGCCACGATAGAGACCGCATTCAAAGCAGTTTGAAAATCGGAAAGCTCCTTTAAGGAACTCTTTAGTTCCCTTTCGATCTCCTTTGTGCGAGTGATATCCACTCCCACAAACCATTTTCGGGGAAGATATTGAGGAAAACCGGAGGAGACATTGGAGAGAGAGATCAGCTTATCCTTTCCATCCTTAGAGATCAGATTTAATTCCAAATTCTTAAAATCCACATCCAGGACCTTAGAATCCAAACTTATCTTACCTTGGGATTTAAGAGGATACAGTAGATCTGGGAAGGAAAAGGAAGGGTTACCGATCACCTCTTCCGCGGAATAACCTAATACCGTTTCACATTCATGATTCCAAGATATGGTCTTAAAATTCTCATCCACGGAGAAGAACATGATCGGCATATTTTCCAATACGTCTCTCATTCTTTCTTCGTTTTCCTTTATACCGTCTTGGTCCTGTCTTTCTTGCAGTAAGCTTCCCAAATGAAAGGAGATGAGATCGAATAAGGCAGGATAGGGTTCTTCTATCTCCAACTTCTTTTCGGAGAAAAACAAAATGTATCCTACCGTATCTTCTTTTGTTAGAAGAGGAATGCTCAGGATAGATCTTAGATCGGAAGTAAAGGAAGAGAGGGAGGAATGCGGGGAATTATGCCCCATTTCATGCAATAGGCTCCATCTCTTCGCGGAGAAGAGAACGGTGAGATCTCTCGCCTCTTCCGATCTCTTTTTCAAATTTTCTCGAATAAGATCGTCTTCGGTAGAGATCTTTTCGATTTGCCAGCTTGTTTCGAAATGAAAAGCTCCGTTTGCTTCAGATTTCAGCCAAATTTGGGAAAAATCAAAACCACAACCGTTACCTATCCGTTCCTGGACCTTAGAAAGCACACGATCCGCAGGAAGGGAAATCTCTTGGATAGAGAGAAAGAAATCCAGGAAATCGATTAAGACCTGACCTTGCCTTGTCTCGGTTTTGCTTTCGCTCATTTCTTCTTATACAACTCGCAAAATAATTAGGAACACTAAAAGAAACGAAGATAGTTGGAGAAATAAAGAAAACAAGTCAAATTCCAAGCTGATAGCTCAAACCCTGTGAATTCGCCGATCGTCCTTCCATTCTACCGTTTCCCTCTAGTGCAATTGACTTAATCGCACGGATCATTTACAAAATAAGGACAAAAGGAGAAACATTATGAATAGTTTGAGCAAACTTTCGGATAATTCTTCCGGTCTGTCTTCTCTAGATCATTTTTTTCAGACATGGAACGAATTCCTGCACAAGGATAATTTCCGTCACGTCCCGGCAGTCAATGTGATCAAGACCAAAGAAGGCTTCGAAATGGATTTTGCAGTCCCTGGCCTGGATAAAAAGGACATCGATGTGGATATCGAAGGGGACCTATTGACGATCAGCGCTCATAAGAAGAGCGAGACCTCCGAAAAGGATAAAGACTATAGCAAGAGAGAATACAATTATTCTTCTTTTAGCAGATCTTTTACTCTTCCGGATTCCGTCCAAAAGGATAAGATCTCCGCTTCTTACGAGAACGGGGTCCTGAAGCTATCCCTTCCGAAGACCGAAACGGAACAAAAGAAGTCTCCGATCAAGATCGGTGTAAAATAATAAGGAAAATTTAATGTATTTGAATATGAACCAGGAAAATAGGCATTGGTGGTTACACATATTGATCGGAGCGATCTGGTTCGCTGCCGGGATCTCTGTGATACTATTCCCGGTCCAAAGCTATCTAGGCATCGCGTTGGCATTCTCGGTAATATTGATCCTTACCGGAAGCGGCCATCTATTGTTTGCATTCTATAATCGTAAGAACGTAGGATTATTAGGATGGAATTTAGCCTTAGGGATCCTTGATCTTGCCGCCGGTATTTTGCTAACTGTTCATCCCGAAATTACAGTAGCGACGCTTCCTTTCGTTTTTGGGATGCTGCTCATATTCAGATCGGTTTCTTTGATCTCTTTCGCAATCCAGATCCACTCCAGTCAATCCTACCCTTGGGGTTGGGTCTTGTTTTCCGGGATACTGACGTTGGCCTTTGCGGTTCTAATATTATTTTTTCCTTTAATAGGAATACTTACGATAGTATTTTGGACGGGCGTAGGCTTCATGACCTCAGGACTCGGAAATCTTTACTTCGGTTGGAAAGAATTCCAAATAGAAAGAGCTTCCCTCAAGAAGAAATGAGGGAAGCCCCTTAGCATCCTATTTCAATTTTTGAGAGATCAACCAATCTAGCGAGAAAGCTCCCCCTCCTGCAATCAGAAGCACGAAGGCAAGCCCCATCGCTAGAATATGATATTCGATCCCTTCTCCGGATTGAGAACCGAACCAATTCATGAAGAATCCGTTTTGTCTCTGGAAGATGGCCGCACCAAGCATGGTCAATCCGATCCCGAATGCGGAAAGTTTTGTGAATAACCCGAGTATCAATCCGAGCGCCCCGAAGGATTCAGCAAGGATCACTAAGATACCCAGGATAACCGGAATTCCTTGTGAGCTAAAAAAACCCAGGGTTGCGCTCCAACCGTATCCTCCTAACCATCCGAATAATTTTTGGAATCCGTGAGGGATCATGACCAATCCAAGGGTGACCCTTGCCACTGTAAGAATAAAATTGGGTTCTGTGGAAAAGAATTTCTCCAACATGCAAATCTCCTAATATGAGAGAAGAAAAACAATCTCTCGATTCACCAAAGAGAATAGCGACGGATGGAAGAAAGTAAATGGACGGATCGTTTATTTTATTGTGCTTTTCGTTTCAGGTCCCTGAATTGTTCGGGGGAAAGACCGGTCTGGACCTTAAAATAACGACTCAAATACGCGTTATCCGAAAAACAAAGCTCCCTACAGATCTGAGTGATACTCATTTCAGAATGCAACAAGAGCCTTTTGATCTCCAACAAGACCCGATCATGCACTATAGATTTAGCGGATTTTCCCAAAACGGATTGGCAAATCCGATTGAGGGCACTCGGACTCAGGCCAAGTCTCCTGGAATAGAAGGATGTAGCCCTCTCTTGAATAAAATGTTTTTCTAATAGAATCTGGAATTCGGACACCGGCCCATTGTCAGTCAATAGTGGATCGGAGAACTTTTCGTATTCTTTTTTGATCTGTAAAAGGATCAATTGGCTTAAGAAGAAAAGGATCTTTGGTTCGGAACCTTCTTCGAATTCTTGAGAGAGCCTCAGGAAATCCGATACCAATCTAGGGTCCGGTTTCAAAACGATCTTAGGATAACTCTGAGAGAAGGAGAAGAACGGGAAACTCCTGAGTTCACCGGTCCGGTCCGAAATTTCGGAATAGAATTCAGGAGAGATCTTTAAGGCGAATCCTTCTGGTTTATTATGAAATGTCCAAGAATGCACTTGGCCCGGTTTCAAAAAGAATAAGGAGTTCCTCTCTATTTCGAATTTTTGGAAGTCGATGCTATGAGTTCCTTTTCCCTTGAGAAAGAAAAAGATCGCAAAGTACGAATGCCTATGAGAACTATCGTATTCCGTAAAGCTGGGCGGAAGATCCTCCAATCTGCCCGCATAAAAGATCTTTTCCTCTCTAGCCAAGGAAAGATCGGACAAATGAAGGACTGGGACCTTGGGCTTAAACCTGGACATCGAAAGAAAGGATACTACATTTCCTTCGAAATGCAAGCCTAATCCGATCTACTTTTTGGCTAACTCAAGTATATCTCGTACTTCTAATATTCTTTTATCCGTTCCTTTTGTAACGGAGTGGATCATTGCTAGCGCGAGCTCCTGTAATGTGCTAACGCTATCGGGGAATAGTCTCTTTAGGACAGGATAGGTCCAGCTGATGTATTTATAAGCCGAAAGAGTGTTCTTTGCCCCCTTGCTAGGCTGCATATAACCTGGGCGAAAATTGTAAACTCTAGCAAAGGGAAGTTTCTGTAGATCGTTTTCTACCTTGCCTTTCACTCTGGCCCACATGGTCCTCCCCTTCTCCGTGCTATCCGTATGTGCCCCGGAAATATAACAGAAGCTCATCTTAGGATTCTGCTTTGCCAGTATTTCTGCCACATGCATGGTAAGAGTATGGGTCAGCTTGAAATATTCCTCTTCCTTCATTCCGACAGAAGAGACTCCTAAGCAAAAGAAGCAGGCATCGTATCCCTTCAATTCATTTGCGATCGAGCTGATATCCAAGAAATTCGTATGCACGATTTCCTTGATCTTAGGGTGTTGAAACCCAGATGCTTTACGATTTAATAATAGAATACTTTCTATGTCCGGATCTTCCAGACATTCCAAAAGCACTCCTTCTCCCACCATTCCAGTGGCTCCAGTTATGATTACTTTGATTTTCATAATGCTTCATCCTCCTCGGGATCTTCCAATTGCCCTGATACGATCGGATTTTCGTCCCCGGTCCTCCAAGGAAGCTTAGGCCACCAAGAACTATGTTTAGGATCCAGGTCCGGTTCGGTGCTCTCTCCAGGTCTAGGAGTAAGTACGGTGACCTTGAGTTTTTCCGCCTTTGCCATCACCCTCTCGATCGGTTCCGTCCAAGAATGAGAGGCTAACGCAAATAGTCCCCAATGGATCGGAAGCAATCTCTTTCCTTTCAATTGAGTATGTGCGATCACTGCCTGTTCCGGCCCGATATGCCAGTCCGGCCAAGCTTGATCATACTGTCCTGTCTCTATCATCGTCAGATCGAAGGGACCGTATTTTTCTCCGATCTTCTTCATAGCGGGGAATAGACCAGTATCTCCCGAAAAATAGACTCTATGCTTCGGCCCAAGAAGAGCGTAACTTGACCAGAGTTTCTTATCGTTGTCTAAGAGATATCTTCCGGAAGCATGTCTCGCTGGAGTGCTTACTACCTCTAGACCCTTTAGGTGTAAACTTCCCCACCAGTCCATTTCTACGATCTTTTCCTTAGGGACTCCCCAATACTCCAGATTGGCACCCACTCCTAAGGGAACTACAAATTTAGTATTCCATGTTTTTATAATAGAGATCGTTGCAAGATCCAAATGATCATAGTGATCGTGGGATATGAGCACCAAATCGATCTCAGGCAGATCCTTCAGTTCGATCAGAGGAGGATACCAACGTTTCGGCCCAATCCAGCTTATAGGAGAGGTCCTATCTCCCCAGACCGGATCGGTCAGGATACGTAGGCCATCTATCTCGATCAAATTCGTAGAGTGCCCAAGCCAAGTTACCCGCAACCCGCTCTCCGGGAATTTAGAGAATCTTTCTTTTTCTACCGCGACAACCGGGACCGGTTCGGTAGGATTCACATGTGGACTCGGATTTAAAAGGGTTTGGATCGCTTTCCAAGTAAAATTCACAAGGGGTTGCGGATTCACGAATTTCCCCTCTCTCCATTGAGGAGAAGATTGAACCTTCTCCAGTCTCTCTCCTTGCGCCTTCTGTCCGATGCTTTCGCATGTGGAAAAGGTTCCGAGGAGCAAAACTGCGATCCCTGCAAACACGTATCGATTCTTAAATACCCCAAGGGGACTCTGTTTCGGTTTCATTTAGTTTCCTACATTTTGACAAATTTAATATAAATTGTCAATACCATAGACCCTACAAAATTATAGAAGTTGACATTTTTTATAAAATTTGTCAAATCAACTTATGGCCAAGATCCTGAAAACCGTCGGAGACGAGGATAGAAAGAAGGAAATATTGGATGCGGCCCTGTATTGTTTTCTGCAATTCGGATATTCCAAGACTTCTATGGATGATATTGCCAAAAAGGCAGAACTCTCTCGGCCTCTTCTCTACTTGAAATTCAAGAACAAGGAAGATCTATTCGAAAGCATTTTCGATTTTACCTTAGAAGGCCGTTATGTAGAGGCAGACAAGGTATTGAAGGAAAAGCTTCCCCCTAATGAAAAACTCTTTCGTATCTGCGAATTGATCCTTATAGAACCTTGGGCAAAGATAGAAGGTCACCCTAAGACGGACGAATTCTACGAGGCATGTTCCAAACTTTCCCCTAAGAGCACGGAGAAATATGAGAGGCAGATCCGAAAATATGCTCATGCAGTCCTCGGAGATAAGGAGGCGGCGGAAACCTTCTATCTAAGCCTGGAAGGGCTCTCTGCGGATCTTCCCAAACTCAAGACCTTAACGAAGAGAGTGAGGATCCTAGTAGACCGTTTTTCTCGCTAACAACCACGGACATTGTTTCCCAACCCAGTTCGATAAAATCCAGGATTTTCTTAGCCTGAACCGCTAAGCGGACATTTTTTCACTGTTCTCTTCCAAAAACATTCCATTTTTTTGGTTTTTTTATTAAACCAGTTTGTCCAACCTATAAGTGGTTTCATTATTAAACCAAAACGGCTCAGGAGAAAATAAAATGAGATTCAAGGACAAGAAGGTTTTGATTACCGGAGGAAATAGCGGCATAGGATTCGTTACCGCTAAGCTAATGATACAAGAAGGCGCAAAAGTAGCGATCACAGGTAGGGACCAGAATACACTGGATTCCGCTCAGATAGAATTAGGAGAGAATGCGATCGCAATCAAAGCGGATATTCTCGATCCGAAAGAAAGGGAGAATGCCATCCGGATCATCCAAGAAAAGTTTGGAGAACTAGACGCACTCTTTGCAAATGCAGGGATCATAAAACCAAGTCCTCTAGGAGCTACCTCGGAAGAAGATTTCAACCAAGTATTGCACACAAATCTCACTGGGGCCTTCTTCACTGTGCAAGCGGCCCTTCCCTTATTAAAGAAGGGATCTTCGGTAGTCTTGAATGGTTCCGTGATGAGCGTCATAGGATCCGGAGGAAGCTCCGCTTATGCAGCAAGCAAAGCCGGTGTTAGGGCAATGTCTAGAGTGCTCGCCACTGAACTTGGCTCCAAAGGAATTCGAGTGAACGTTGTAGTACCAGGAGCAACCAAAACCCCGATCTGGGGACAAGAAACTCCAGCAACCCAAGCAAGACTGCAAGCAATCACTCGCTCCATTCCCATGGCAAGAATAGGTGAACCGGAGGAGATCGCAAAAGCCGTCTTATTTTTAGCTTCCGACGATTCTTCCTATATCCAAGGGACAGAGTTGGTTGTGGACGGAGGCGCCACAGGTTCTTCTGCGGGAGCGCCTATTTATCTTGGCAAATAAAAGGAATTCGTAAATATAATGTATGAGGAGGGACCATGAAACGCAAAAGCTTAGAAGATGAATCTTGCCCAATCGCAAGATCTCTGGGTGAGATCGGAGAATGGTGGTCTCTTCTCATCATACGTGATTCTTTCCTGGGTAAAAAGAGATTCGGAGAATTTGAAAAGAGCCTAGGTCTTGCAAAGAATATACTTAGCGCGAGACTACAGAGTCTAGTCAATCATGGGGTCTTGGAGATCTCTCCTGCCTCGGATGGAAGTGCCTACCAAGAATACAATCTGTCCGCAAAGGGAAAGAAGCTCTTTCCGATACTAGTTGCCTTACGCCAATGGGGAGAATCCTGTCTATTTGATGAGTCAGGTCCAGAGCAGATACTGGTAGATAAGAAATTCGGAAAGAAGATCAAGCCGATAGAGATCAGATCCCAGGACGGAAGGCTTCTGCGTGCAGACGATGTCCGGATCGAATTCTTAACCCCCAAAGCAAAGAAGAAGTCCTCAAGCAAGAAATAATCCTACTTCCTCTTTCCGAACGCATTTCACAACGATCGTATGATCTCTAAAGAAGTTAACTGCTTCTTAGCAAGAGATCTTTTCTCTATAACTTTGCATTAGACTCTCTTTCCAGAACATTAGATCGCAAGAAAGCATCCTTTTGGGTCCAAAATTTATTAACAATGGTTAAGAAGTGAAGCATATGGGAATCTGTCGTATAAATATAGAATACGAGTTAGGATCTTCCATGAAAGAGGATGAGGAAATGCAAGATTGCAAAGAGAATCCGAACAGTTTAGATCACCTTTCTTTATATAGTGAAACGGATACAACCGGCAAAGTAAAATGGAACGACTGGTTTTGCCAAGTGTCACACTTTAAGAATATCATCCGGCATTCCTCGGATGGATATGCAATTATCTCTTTAGAAGGAAAATATATCAGCGTGAATCCCGGGCTCAGCAGGATCCTAGGATATACAGAAAAAGAATTTCAGGATCTAAATTACCAATCTCTTACTCATCCGAATGATCTTGGATCCGATCTGGATTCTGTCCAGGCTCTTATGGCAGGAGATGGTTCCTCTCTCAGAAGAGAGAAAAGATACAAACACAAGAATGGGCAATATGTCTGGATCCAATTGGATCTAACCCTGATCCGTGATGAGGAAGGTTTTCCTCAGTATTTTGCAGCCCAACTGCAAGAGATCTCGGAGAGAAAACGCTCGGAAAAGGCATTAAAGGAAAGCGAGGAGAAATTTCGCCAATTGTCGGAAACCATTGACGAAGCGTTTTGGATGAAAGACGCAGAAACGCAAAAGCTATTATACGTTAGTCCTGCTTATGAAAGGATCTGGGGAAGGTCTATGGACAGTCTATTCGAGAATCCCGATTCTTGGCTAAACTCGGTGCATCCTGACGACCTACATCTAGCTCTGCAAACCATCCCTAAGAAAAAGGAAGATGGGAATAAGAACGAGAAGTTCCGGATCCGATTGGATGATGGTGCGGAGCGTTGGATACGACTTCGCACATTTCCGGTATTCGGCGCAGATGGTAGCTTTGAAAGAATCTTAGGTGTAGCGAGAGACGTTACCCAACAGCATGAGCTGGAAAGGCAATTGGCTCATTCCCAAAGAATGGAATCCATCGGCTCGCTTGCAGGAGGAGTCGCTCACGATTTCAATAATATACTTACAGTGATTCTAGGTTTCTCCTCCCTACTGGAAAGGAACAGAGAGAATCCGGAAAAGATCCTACAATCCGTTGAGGTCATCCGAAAGACTGCGGAAAGAGGAACATCTTTAGTAAGGCAACTCTTAACTTTGGCAAGAAAGGTAGAGTCCTTCTTTCGGCCGATTGCTTTGAACGATCTGATCTCGGAAGCATTGAATATTGCCAAGTCCACATTCCCGAAATCCATCTCTATCGATTCGGATATACCTCTTGGCCTGATCAAGATCAACGCCGATTACACCCAGATCCATCAGATCTTTTTAAATCTCATCCTGAATGCAAAAGACGCTATGCCTACAGGAGGAAATATTTCGGTAAGCCTCCGGACTGCCGAAGATCCACTTTCCGAAAAAGGGTCCAAGATGGCTTTATTGGAAGTTAAGGACAATGGGACGGGGATGGACGAAGAGACCAAGCGTAAGATCTTCGACCCATTCTTCACCACAAAGGAACCGGGAAAAGGTACAGGCTTAGGTTTGGCCCTTGTCTATAGTATTTTAGAAAATCATAAAGGAAGAATTACTGTGGAAAGCTCTCTTGGGCAGGGAACAAAGTTTACCGTTTATTTACCGGTGCTTTCCGAAAGTAAAAAAGAGGACCCATTCTTTGAAACTTCCCCTAAAGACGAGAAGAAGGATACGAGAACTGTGCTTCTTATTGAAGACGAGGAGATGATACGTATTCCCCTTGCCGGTTATCTCTCCGAGTTCGGACATAAACTATACGTAGCTCAAGACGGAGAAGAAGGAATTGCGGCATATTCCCAGCACAAGGAGGATATAGACGTTGTGATCTGCGATCTAAATCTTCCTAAAGCGAACGGGCTCGAGGTGCTCCGGAAGATCCGGGCTCAGGATCGGAACCTTCCCCTCTTCCTTGCCAGCGGCTATATAGATCCGAAGATAAAAGCGGATCTAGAAGAAATAGGGATCAAATGCATTATCCAAAAACCGTATCATTTTGAATCTATTCTCAAGAAAATTCAAAATATATAATATTCTAGCTATGCTCCTTCCAAACCCGATTTCGGATCCTACTTAAGGAAACGGGAGTGATGCCCAGATAGGATGCAATATAATGCTGAGGGATCCGACTTACTATGTCAGGCTGTTGCTTGATCAGGTTCAGATATCTCTCTTCGGGACTGTCCCTGATCCGGGAAAGAAAAAGTCCTAAGTAATTCTCAAACCGTTCTAAGGTAAATTCCAGTAGGATCTCTTTTAGCCCTTCATTCTCCTTATATAGAGTGGTCGCATCTTCTTCTGTGATATAATAGATCTCGGAAGGCTCTATACTCTCCAAACCGAAACGACTTTCCTTATGGGTTCCCCGATAACTATGAATAGAAGTCACCGCACGGTTCGCGAAAATGAAAGCGATGGTGATATCCCTTCCATTATCATCGAACTTTATGCGAAGACATCCGTTCCTGACTATGAATATAGTCTTCGCATACTCTCCTTCCTTGAATAGGACCGTTTTAGCAGGCACCTTTCTCTCTCTAAGCATATGCTTATAACGATCCCAATTCTTTTCCAAATTCGGGATCCTCTTCTTTATCTGCTGTATGAGAGGAAGGTCAGACATAAAACTAAAACCGAGCTTATCGTAAGCATGGGATGGAAAAGGCAAGATATGTTTTGTCTCAGGTTTGATTTGCTTCCGTTTTTCCGAAAAAAGAGCCGGAAACTATCCATATAACATGTTCTTGCGAAAGTTTACGATTGATGAGATTTCGAAAAATGAGAATCCTGCCCTGTTCGAAAGATCAGTGAGAGAATTCTTTAATCTATGTCCAAATACTACCAAGGCAAAAAAGTTTTTATTACAGGCGGTTCCGCAGGGATAGGAAAAGGGATCGCGATCGCACTGGCAAAGTCCGGTGCCAGCGTGATGATCTGTGCTAGAGGCAAATCCAATCTAGATGCGACAGTAAAGGAATTAAAGTCCGTCGGATCTCCGGGAGCCGTTTTCGATTATGTTGTCTTGGATGTTTCCGATAAGAAGCAAGTCCAAGCTGCAGCGAAGAAGGTATTAAAGACCCTAGGAGGTTTGGATGTACTGATCTGCAATAGCGGTTATGCGCAAGCAGGAGAAGCTTCCGATCTTCAAGACCACGCGTTTAGAAAGCTAATGGACGTGAACTTCTTCGGACACTTGAATGTGGCTCTTGCCTTTCAAGATCATTTCAGGGCCCAAGGAAAAGGGGATATTATATTTTTAGCATCCACCTTAGCGATATTCTCCGTTTACGGATATGGAGCCTACTCCGCGAGTAAGTTCGCTATTTCCGGATTCGCACAAGCCTTCCGACAAGAAATGATGCTCCATAACGTAAAAGTAAAATTATTCCTACCACCTACTACGAACACTCCCGGATTAGAAAAAGAGAACGAAGACAAGCCCCCTATCAGTAAAGAGATGGAAATGGGTTCTTCTTTGAACAAAGTGCATTCGATCGAAAGTGTTTCTAAGGCAATACTGAAATGGATCCCGAATAGGAAATTCTTCGGATATACCGGCTGGGATTCTTGGCTGCAATATTCCTTATTCAAACATTTTCCGGAGTTTACCCTGAAAATTGCCGATTCCGAACTGAAAGCGGCGCAAGCCAGATTAAAAAAGAAGAATGGGAGCCTAAAATGAAACCGATCAGCAAGAACTGGAAGGAAGATATAGCCGCTAACGAGGAAGAACGTTATGCGGGATATGTAAAGAAGTTCCAAGCCATACAAAAAGTAAATTCGGCAAAATTCGGAAAAGGACGCACTTTGCATAGAAAGCAATTGTTGGGGATCAAGGCCCAACTGGAAGTCTTGTCGGACTTGCCGGAACACGCCAAACAAGGACTATTCTCCAAACCGGGGCGCTACGAGACTTGGATCCGTCTCTCTAGCGGAAGCATGAAGCTACAATCAGACCGGATCGGAGACATCCGAGGATTCGCACTTAAGGTCAGCGGAGTATCCGGCCCAAGTGCATTACGAAATGGAAATACATCCTTCCAGGATTTTTTGCTCATCAACCTAGAGGCTTTCTCTTCTCCTAAAAGCGATGAATTTGTCGGGATCGTCGTCGCCGCGGCAAACGGAGGAGGAGCCTTACTCAAATATCTATTTAAGACTTACGGATTCTTTGGAGCGCTCGCAAAGATCAAAAAGGCAGGCGCCAGTTTCAATAAGCCTTTCAGCGGATTTGCAACCGAGAAGTTCTTTAGTGCCGCACCGATCTCTTTCGGTGCGTATGCGGGAAGGCTCCGCCTTCTGCCTCCCAAGGAAGAGAAGATCGAAAAGAATGCATCTAAAGACTGGGGAGAGGATATGAAATCCAGGCTCCAAAAGGGATCCTTAACTTACGAACTCCAGGCACAATTCTTTGCGGACGAGAAGACGACTCCGATCGAAGATGCATCCGTAAATTGGCCGGAATCAGAGGCACCCTATCTTACGATCGCAAAACTCATCCTTCCGAAACAAGACCTGAATTCCGCAGATGGGGAATCTTTTCAGAAAAAGGTGGAAGAGACTATTTTCGATCCTTGGGAAGCCCTCTTGGAGCATAAGCCTTTAGGAGATGTGATGAGAGCCAGAAAGCATGTCTACTTTGCCAGCCAAAAAGGACGCGGAGCCGTTTGAGACGCAAGGGGAAGTATATCTTATTTTTATCATATACTTCCCCGAAAGAAACAGTAGATCAGATCTCTTTCGCTAATCCCTGGAAACATTCGGAAAGGACAGCTTCAACCGAGTAGGTTTCTTGTCCGATCTTTATTTCGTTCTTACGGATCGGCAGCCCTTTGCCGATCACAAGGGAATCTACAGTGGATCCTTTAGACAAAAGCCAATCGGTAAGCAACCAATCGCTCGGATACTCCGTAAGAATACGCTTTTGGCAGCGGAAGGATTCTAATTTAGAACCGCTCTCTTTCAAGAAAAGACTGACTCGAATGGAAGAATCCAAGATCCGATGTCCTTTGGTGGAGTCAGGAACGATCCCCGCCCTACTAAACGCGGGTGGAATATTCTGAAAAAATAAATAAACGATCAGCTCTCCCTCCTCGCCATCTTTTCCAGAAAACGAAAAAGGCAACTTCTTCTGTTTTGAAGAGTTCGTCGCTGTCGTTGCGAGTTTTTCTAGATTAAAAGCATCCAGTCCGAGAAAAGCGGAAAACTCAGGAGGTTGGATCGGAGGTGCGGCCTGCGTCTCTCCTTTATTCGCTTTCAATACATTGCTTAAATTCTTTAACTCAGGCTTATCTACGTAGATTACTTTTAATTTGCTCTCAAAAGCTTCTTCTGAGACGTCCTGATCAAAACTAGGTATCATCCCCAAAGCGACGAGTCTTACCTTCCAGGGTTTCTTTGTTTGTTTATCATTCTTTGCATATGCTTTGATCGCATTTCCGGTAACAGAATGGAATTTTACTTCGTTATCTGCAAACTCGCGTTGGTTAGATTGGTCCACTACTTGGCAATTCGTTAATATATAAAGAATCGCTCCAACCACTGCAAGAAACGTTACCCTATTTTCTCTGTGCATCTTTCACATCCTTTCGGCCGCACTCTGCCGTAGCGAGCCGGTCACAAACTATAATACAGAATAACGTATAATGAAAATAGAATAAAGGGAGAACAAGGGAAAAAATGAAGCGAAAATCTTGATATTTATCGGCCAGCCCGAAGTCTCCCTGATCTTAGATCATGTCCTTCCGGCATTCCTTGGTCTTTAATTTTAAGGGCCAAGGACTAAAAAAATGCTATACAATCATTCAAACGAAATTAAATCCTGGAATCTCAGTCTATTTTTGTAGGATCATAGATGTCCATGCATCTATGGGAAGACGGTGCAAATCCGTCACGGTACCCGCCGCTGTAAGAGGGACGAAAGGCACACGATGTCACTGGGTTCATACCTGGGAAGACGTGTCGAGTAGGTCGATCTCAAGTCAGAAAACGCCTCACAAAGATCCTGAAGTATGTATCCAGTCTCGGATGTAAGACGGATGCGTAGCTAAATTAATTTTGTTTTAACATAGCGAACCGACGGTTAGTTGCGTCATATTCGCATTTCGTCTGTTTCGTGTTAGGTGATCATCTCTTAGGAGGGATGTATATGCGCGCGATTTCCGTTTCAGGAGTCTCGTCCGTTGCCGTCAGGTCATGGATCGCGACTTCCTTAGCCTTGGTTTTGGCATTCTCTGCTCTTTCCATCGTCTATTTCGTTGGCTTGGAACCTATGCTGTATCTGCACGATGCTTTCCATGATATAAGGCATTCTACCGGATTTCCATGCCATTGAGATCGAATCTTGCAGAGGTCACTTGGATAGGCATACTATCCGGAATAGTCTCCGGCTTCTTTTTGGGGATCTTGATCTTTCTTTTGAATTCTCCTTTCATCTTAGAAGCGGAGAAGTTTGAGACGCAAACTTCTCCCTTAAAAACGCATGTAGATGCTGATCTAAATGTGCATGGGCAAAGTCAACATACTCATTCTCATACAAACGGACCTCATACCTCAAATACTTTAGATAAATTTAAATTACAAGATGAGGCCTATATTCTTTCCAAAAGGAATCTCTGGACCATTTTCGGTTCTATCCTTTTAGGGATCGGATTCGGGATCCTCTGCGCTCTCTGGACCCATTTTCTTCCTCCTTTTTCGGTAGAAGGAAAAGAGAGTCTCTTAAAAGTCCTTTTAAATTCGATCCTATTTGCAGTTTCAGGATTTCTAATATTCTTCGGGATCCCAGCGATGGGGCTACCGCCTGAACTCCCCGGAAGATTAGCGGGGGAAGCGGATTATGGGGCCAGACAGACTTGGTGGTATTTCTGCGTACTCTCTTGTTCTTGCGGATTTGCATTCTTTTCAGGACTTCTTGCGTATTCTAAACGCGGAGAAGTCTGGAAATGGGGATTGGGATTGGCAGTCCTCTTTGCGAGCATCTCCCTTCCCTTTCTATCTGGAGCTCCTATTCTTTCGGAAGAATCCATTACTCCCTTGGACCTTCGGTCCAAATTCGAAACGATCTCTTGGATCGTGAACTTTCTCTTTTGGTTGGTTCTATCTCTTTGCTTCTTCCTATTACAAAGAAAGAGATCCCTCCCAATAAGCGATCTAGGGCGAGCATGAATCATACTTCTCCGGGCATCTTGGTATTAGGACATGGAAGCAGGGAAGAGAATTCGAATCAGGAATTCATCTCTCTGGTTGACTCCTATGCGCAAACCAAACCTCAATGGAAGATCAGCCATGCATTCGTTGAATTAGCGAAGCCCGACCTGGAGTCCTCGCTCCGGGATTTATCAAAAGAACATTCTAATATTATAATATTTCCTTTATTTCTATTCACTTCGGGCCATATCAAGAACGATATTCCGATCGTTTTGGACAGAATTCGAGCCGAGTTCCCGGAACATTCCTTTAAGATCGCAAATAGCCTGGGAGTCCATTCCAATCTGATCGACCTGATGAGAAGAAGGAGCCATTCCCTTCTTTCAATTTCTCCCGAGCAAGAAGCGAAAACCGGAGTGATCCTGGTCAATCGCGGTTCTTCCGATCCCGATGCGAATAGCGATTTTTATAAATTGGTCCGTCTCTTTCAGGAAGGGAATTCCTTCTCCTTCGTTCTTCCTTCTTTCATAGGAATCACGAGTCCCCTTCTTCCGGAAACGTTGGAGATGGCGGCTAAACTGAGACCTGAGAGACTTTTGGTGCTTCCGTATTTCCTTTTCGGGGGAAGGTTGATCCAAAAGATACAAGAGCTCGTCCAAGACTTCTCTCGGAAGTTCCCTTGGATCAAGACGGAACTTTCCGATTACATAGGGCCTGATCCGGATCTTTTTTTCGTAATGAACGAAAGGATCCATGACGCGATCTCCGGAAGATCTTCCCTTCCCTGTGATACTTGCGAGTATAGATCTCAGCTTCCCGGACTCTCGAATAAGGTCGGCGGATTGAAAGCGCTTCTCTGGAGCATCCGTCATTTAGAAACGCATAACCAAGCTGCTCCGCACGAATTCCCGCATCGTAATTTAAAGAAACATGTTTTTGTTTGCGACAGTATTGATTGCGCTAACAAGGGAAGTTCCTCTCTCGTCTCAAAAATGAGATCCATCCTAAAGGAAAAGGGAAAAAACAAGGACTTTAAAATATCAAGATCTTCTTGTATGGGAAGGTGCGGAGAAGGCCCCGCTGTGGTCGTCTACCCGGACGGTGTATGGTACCAAAGAGTGAACCAAGAAGACGCCGAAGATCTAGTCAACGAACATTTATTACAAGACCGACTCGTATCCAGGTTGGTCGACAATATTATGCAATAGGAATATAGTATGGCATGCCATGAAATAGCTGCACTTAGGATCGGGATGATGAATGTCCTAGGGATCAAGGACCAATCCGTGATTGAACATGAAAAGAACGAAATAGGCCCTGAGGCTCTCTCTCATCCGGGACCTATCCTTTCTCTTACAAGTGCGAATAATTTCGAGGACCTGATCCGATTCTTCGAAGCAAGTCTTACGGATCTGGAACAAAAGATCTCCGCGCTACAATCCGGAGATCCGAAGATCCCTTATTACACTTCTCTCTTGATCCTTACCAAGAAAGTGGAATTGGATCTGAAGAACTCCGCCCAATCCTTCAAGACATTGTATTTAGATCTGGAAGAGATGCACGACCTTGTGCACGAGATCTATCCGGCTTAGGACCATCCGATGGCGGCAAAGGAATTAAGAGAAGGATTTACTACCGGAGCCTGCTCGGCGGCGGCCGCAAAAGCTGCGACTCGGATCCTTCTTCTCCGCCAACCTATAAAAGAGATAGAGACTACCCTTCCAAATAAGAAAAAAGTAATATTCGAATTGAAACGTTGCGAATTCACAGAGGACGGAGCCATCTGCAGTATCATCAAGGACGCGGGAGACGATCCGGACTGTACTCACGGTGCGGAGCTTACTGCCGAAGTCCGCTTAAACACAGAGAACCAGATCGTCCTGAAAGGAGGAGAAGGAGTGGCTGTGGTGACTAAGGCAGGCCTCGGACTGGAAATTGGAGAACCCGCCATCAATCCCGTCCCAAGAAAGAATATCACAGAAATGATCTTAGAAGAATTGATCGGCTCCGCTTTCTCCGGAGCGGAGGTAGTGATCAGCGTGCCTGGCGGCCAAGAGATGGCCAAGAAGACGATGAACGAAAGATTGGGATTGATCGGCGGGATCTCTATCCTAGGGACTACCGGGATCGTTAAGCCCTACTCGACTGCGGCATATAAAGCAAGTGTAATACAAGCGATCCAAGTTGCGAGAGAATACGGCGAACATCGGATCATTCTCACCACCGGAGGCAAATCGGAGAAATTCGCTATGGACCTCTTGCCGGAGATCAATGAGGTCGCTTTCATACAAGTCGGCGATTTTATCGGGACTGGGATCAAGACTGCAATTAAGGAAAGTATGGATCATGTGATCGTCGTGGGGATGATCGGTAAACTTTCAAAGATGGCGGACGGAGTTATGATGACACATAGAGGAGGTTCCTCCGTCAACACCAAGATGCTTGCAAGGATCGCAAGATCCATAGATATGCCCGAATTCCTCTGTAATGAAATAGAGGAAGCGAATACCGCAAGACATGTATTAGATCTTTGTAAAGAAGCTGGTTTCTTCCATATTACGACTAAGATCTGCGAGATCGTATCACATAACTGCTCCAAGCACGGTTTAGGATTAAGAGTGTCCACTTATATGGTGGACTTCGACGGAACACTTCTTGGCAAATTCGAAGCCCCGGAAGGTTGGGGAATCAAAGAGGAAATTTCAGAATGAGCGATATGCGCCAAATGACTTCCCTAGGAAGGGAAATTGAAAACAATTCCTTCTCCATCATTGATGAGGAAGCGGGAACACATTCGCATCCTCCCAAGGAATGGGAAGTGGTCCGAAGGATCATCCATGCTACTGCGGACTTCGAGTATAGGGATCTAACTAAGATACATCCGAATGCGATCTCTGACGGAATTCAGGCGCTACGGAATGGATGCTCCATTATCTGCGACGTGCAAATGATCCTGGCCGGATTGAATACGGAGCGTCTAAACACGTATGGTTGTCGGACCTATAGTTTTATCAGCGATCCGGATGTGATCCAAAAGGCGAAAGAATCCAACTCTACTCGTGCGATAGAATCCATGAGAAAAGCGCATAACTCGCACCTCTTAGAAGGAAGTATTATTGCAATCGGAAACGCTCCGACAGCTCTCCTGGAGATCGTTCGGTTAGTCCAAGAAGAAGGAGCTAGACCCTCCTTGGTCATAGGGGTTCCCGTAGGATTCGTATCCGCAGCAGAATCCAAAGAAGCATTATTAGATCCTAAATTCCAAAATTTGCATACTATCCCCTATATTTTGACCCAAGGGAGAAAAGGAGGAAGTACGATCGCGGTTTCTATCATCCATGCTCTTTTACTTCTGTCCGCAAAGGAGAATCCATGAAGGCAGTTACAGTAGTAGGAATAGGAGACGACGGTTGCGTCGGACTTTCCAGCAAGGCAATGGGAGCAGTCGCAAGAGCGAGAGTCCTTGCGGGTGGAGAAAGGCATTTAGACTTCTTCCCTCAATTTGATGGGGAAAGGATCGTAATTAAAGGTGATCTACTCAAAAGTGCAGATCGGATCGCAGAATTGTCCGCAGAGCATACTGTTTGTGTTCTTGCTTCCGGAGACCCGTTATTCTTCGGAATCGGTACTTTAATTATCCGTAAAGTAGGAAAAGAGCATGTGGAATTCATCCCGGCCCCAAGTTCCATTCAAAATGCTTTCTCCAGGATAGGAGTCAAATGGGACGATGCGGAAATCCTTTCCTTTCATGGTAGACCGATCAAGGGGCTTATCACAAAGCTCCAAACTCTCAGCAAGCTCGCCTGCTTGACAGACGATTCAAACTCTCCATCCAAGATCGCAAAGTATCTGTTGAGCTACGGGGAGTCCGACTGGAGAGTATTCGTCTGCGAAAACCTTTGCGGAAAGGAAGAAAGGATCAGAGAGTTCACAGTAGAAGAACTTTCCGAGACCGAAGGTATCTCCGATCTGAATGTGCTCATCCTTCTTCGAAAGAACCCTGATTGGAGACCGACTCCCCTCCTTCCTTTTCAAGGAGAGGATGAGTATGCGAAACGACTTCCTAAAAAGGGACTGATCACTAAAAAAGAAGTTCGGATCCTCTCCCTCTCCGCCCTGGAACTTCGTCCCGATTCTGTCGTATGGGACATCGGAGCGGGATCGGGAGCGGTCTCGATTGAGGCCGCCAAGATAGCAAGAGAAGGAAGAGTCCATGCAATAGAGATCGATCCGGAAGGGATCGAGATCTGCGAACAAAATATACTATCCCACAAGGCAGATAACGTTTCCATCATCCACGGAAGAGCCCCCGAGGCATTAGAGGGACTAGAAGAGCCAGACGCTGTATTCATAGGGGGATCTAAAGGGAGCCTGAACGAGATCATTCATTTCTCTCTTGCTAGATTAAAGACCGGAGGCTGCTTAGTGGTAAATGCGATCACTTTGGATAATGTATCCGAAGCCTACCAAATATTCCGGGAATTAGGATATCTTCCCGAAGTCACCCTAGTCCAGATCTCCAGAGGGCAAAAACTCGCAGATTATCTTCGTTATGAAGCTCTAAACCCGATCCATATATTCAAAATAAGGAAATTATAATACCTGAATGCTTACTAAAACGAAATACGGAAAATTATTCGGCGTAGGGGTAGGCCCGGGAGCCACCGATCTGATCACGCTTAGAGCGGTAAATATACTGAACACTGTCCCTGTGCTTGCCATCCCTAAGAGTAGCGAACATCTCCCCTCTTTTTCTTGGAGGGTTTGTTCTCCCATTGTTCGGGATAACGACGCGCAAGAAAGGCTCTTTCTTCTTTTTCCGATGAGCAAAGACCCGAATGTCCTGATCCCTGCATGGGACAAGGCCTTTACGGAGATAGGGCAAAGATTGGAAAGAGGACAAGATGTTGCATTCATTACCCAAGGAGACCCTTCCGTTTACAGCTCTTGGAGCTACCTTTTAGAAGAAGCGCCCGATCGATGGCCAGGAATAGAGATAGAGATCGTCCCGGCGGTTTCTTCCATTACCGCGATCCCTGCGAGCCTTCTAACTCCTCTCGCAGATGGAAGAGAAAGATTCTGCGTTTTGCCGGGAACTTACGGTCTAGAAGATCTTCCTAAACTTACAGAGGACTTCGATACGATCGTTCTGACCAAAGTAGGCCAGGTGGTCCCGGAACTGATCCGTATATTAAAAGAACTGAATTTACTTAAGAATGCGACCTACGTGTCCTATGGAACCACCGATAAACAAAAGATCGTTCGAGATCTAGAGTCTATCCAAAATGAAAGTTGTGATTACTTTTCCATGGTTGTCCTCTCCATCCGAAAACGAAAAGGAATTCTACGAGGAAGTCAGTATGAGTCCGAATAGAAAACCGTATGCGATCTATGTGATCACTAAGCACGGCTTGAAAACGGGATCCGATCTATATTCTTCTTTAAAGGATGCGGATCTATTCGTTTCTCCTAAATTCCTAGAAGAAGCTCCCATGGGTTCCCAACTTTTAAGCCTACCGATGGAACCTACCCTAAAGGAGACTTTTCAGGAATACGATTGCCATATTTTCGTGATCAGTGTGGGAGCCGTGGTCAGAATGATCTCTCCTCTATTAAAAAATAAGAAAGTAGATCCTGCAGTTCTCTGTATAGATGATCAGGCCAAATTTACGATTTGCCTTCTTTCCGGACATGTAGGAAGAGGAAATTTCTTTACACAAAAGATCTCCGACCATTTAAAAAATATCGCAGTAATCACGACTGCTTCGGATGTTTCCGGGACTTTAACCGTGGATATACTCGGCAGGGATTTGGGTTGGAGCTTAGAAGACCAGGATCGGAATGTGACCCGCGCCTGCGCGGCAGTGGTGAACGAAACCAAAGTCCTATTTGTACAAGAAACTGGAGAACCGAATTTTTGGCCTTTGGACAAACCTCTTCCTAAGGGGGTAGAATATTCGATCCATCTGGATCAGGTCGATCCGAAAGAGTATGAGATCCTACTGATCGCAAGTGATCGGACGGATCTCGGATCCAATTCTGAAATATATAATAATTCAGTAATATATAGGCCAAAATCCCTTGTGATAGGATTAGGATGCGACAAAGGGATAGATCCTTCGGTCGTTGAGAACGGGATCCGAGAAATATTAGAAGAAAATAAACTTTCCTTCGAAAGCGTAAAGGCAATCTCAAGCGTAGACGCAAAGAAGAACGAGCCCGCCTTTTTAGAGATCAGTCGTAAATTTGGCTGGGAATTCGGCACCTTCCCCGCTTCGGAATTGGACCAAGTAGAAGGGATCTCCGAATCCTCGGAAGCAGCTAAAAAATATGTCGGAACCAGATCCGTAAGTGAAGCCGCCTCTTTATTATACTCCGGGGCGGAACGGCTCCTAGTCCAGAAGCAAAAATACAAAGGAGAAGACGGCAAAAACCTGACCGTCGCAATCTCACGCATTCCCTTCCCCACTCGGCCCGAATTACATTCCAAGAATATGGCGGTTTCGGCATGAACCTAACATCAGGAAAACTGAATATAGTCGGGATCGGACCTGGAAACGATGAACATATTACTCCGGCTGCGCTCTCCGCTATTAAAGAAGCAGATTATGTGATCGGATACACGACATACATTAATTTAGTTAAACATCATCTAGGCGGCAAGCAAGTCACTCGCACAGGAATGACCGAAGAGATCACAAGGGCTCAGACTGCGGTGGATACCGCAAGATCGGGCAAGACGGTTACCTTGATCTCTTCCGGAGATGCTGGTGTATATGGTATGGCAGGGCTCGTATTTGAAGTACTAAGAAATATCGGTTGGAAAAAAGGTGATTCTCCGGAGATCAAAATGATCCCTGGCATCACTGCGGATAGTTCCTGTGCCTCCCTTGTAGGAGCCCCTCTCGTTCATGACGCCGCTCGGATCTCTCTTTCGGATCTTCTCACTCCTTGGTCCGTGATCGAGAACAGGATCGAAAGCGCGGCGAAGGGAGACTTCGTAATAAATCTATACAATCCCGCTTCCGGAAGAAGGCAAAGACAGATCGTAGAAGCGGCAAGGATCATTCGAAAATACAGACCTGGTGGCACTCCTGTCGCCTTAGTAAAGAGCGCATATCGCAGACAAGAGATGGTCCAATTTTCAGACCTAGATCATTTCCTGGAATTCGAGATAGGAATGAATACGACCGTTATCATCGGATCTTCACAATCCTTTGTATACGAAGGATTTTTTGTGACCCCAAGAGGTTATGGCAATAAATATTCTTTGGAAGATGGTTCAGTAAGACCGGGACAAACCAGAGCGATCTCCTTACGCGGGGAAGGCGACTTGGCTAGTCGTCCGATAGAACACGGTTCTCTTCCAAATTTGAATATTACAAAGATCCAAGGCGCCTTTGTTCGAACAAGCACTACCGTTTTCGATCCAGAGGAAGAAGACATTAAGCCGGATACATCTGCGGCAAACGCATTAGCTGCTCTTCAATTTTTGGAACCGATCCAAACGAAAGATACTCTTCGCGAGGAATTACATTCTAAGGAAGAGATCTCACTTCTCGGAAGATTGGGAGGCGGAATTATTCTTAAAGACCAAAACGATTTCTTCCTAGTAGGAAAACTCAAGCAACCTATAGATCTGGAAACTTTTGGATTCTTTAATATATCTGAGCAATACGAAAATTTCCAACCGCTTAAGATCAAGGATCAAAGCTTAACAGATCAGATCCAATTTAAAGTCCTGATATCTCCTCCGAAAGAGAGAGATCCTCAGTTCATATACGATCTTTTCGCCATCTATCGAAACTCTTCTGTGAGTGAACGTTTGTGGAATTACGTTCTCGATAACGGACAAAATACACTATGGAACGGAAAGGAATATATAGATGCCCGATGGCTTGGAAATTCCCCAAGGCAGATCTGGTCCGTTTTCCGGGAAACTCTTTTAAAATGTTAGAAGCAATATGAAAGTTTATATTATCGGAGCCGGACCGGGAGATCCGGAATTGATCACGCTCAAGGGGGCTCGTCTAATAGAGACCTGTCCGATCATACTATACACGGGTTCTCTTGTCCCCGTTCGGGTCTTAGAGAGGGCCGGTCAAAATGCAACTGTATTAGATTCTTCTAAAATGACCTTAGAAGAGATCATTTCCATCATGAAGGATGCTTACGAAAAAGACCAAGACGTTGCCAGAGTACATACCGGAGATCCTTCCATCTTCGGATCTACCGCGGAACAAATGAGAAAATTAGACGAGCTAAGGATCCCATACGAGATCGTTCCGGGAGTCTCTTCTTTTACTGCAGCAGCAGCCATGTTGGGCAAAGAGCTCACTCTTCCGGAAGTATCTCAATCCGTGGTCATCACAAGAGCGGAAGGGAGAACCCCGATGCCTGAAAAGGAAAGAATTTCCGTATTCGCCTCCACAGGTGCGACCCTTGTCTTCTTTCTAAGTGTTTTGCATATTCGTAAATTAGTCGAGGAACTAACTCCTCATTACGGCGCAAATTGTCCTGTAGCAGTAGTGCAAAGAGCCACCTGGCCCGAACAAAAGATCATTACAGGTATATTAGAAGATATTACGACGAAAGTGAAGGATGCAAAGATCACAAGCACGGCGATCATATTCGTCGGCAAGGTCTTGGACTGTCATGATTTCGCGGATTCTAGATTGTATGCCTCCGATTTTTCTCATAAATTCAGAAAATCGAAAAAGGAAAAGAGATCCGAATGAGCTCCGGTTCCAAGAAGAAAGGGATGATCTTAGTCCATACCGGACCGGGGAAGGGAAAGACTACCGCAGCACTAGGCATCCTATTCAGGGCACTCGGTAGAGGGATCAAGTGCGGTGTCGTGCAATTCCTAAAAGGAAAATGGGAAACAGGAGAGCGAAAGTTTGCAAGAACCATTCCCGACCTTGAATTTCACGTGATGGGTTTAGGATTCACCTGGGAAAGCGACGATCTGGACCGAGACAAGGAAGCGGCAAGAGCAGCCTGGAAGAAATCTGCCGAAATGATCCTCTCTGGAAATTATAAGATCATAATATTAGATGAGATCACATACGCATTTCATTATGGTTGGTTAGAGTCAGAGGAAGTCCTCCAGGTTTTAAGAAAAAGACCGGAGGATGTACACGTGGTGATTACCGGACGGAATTGTCCTGCAAATATCGTAGAGATTGCGGATCTGGTTAGCTTCATAGAATCCCGTAAGCATCCTCATGAACAAGGTATCCCCGCACAGATCGGGATCGATTATTAGAGAAATATGTTACACGAATTGAATATTCCCCGCATTTTGATCTCAGGCACCGGAAGTGGGACCGGAAAGACCACATTAGTAGTCGGACTAACCAAGGCATTTCAAGCAAGAGGTATTAAGGTCTCCGCATTTAAATGCGGACCCGATTATTTAGATCCCACATATCATTCCCATACGACAGGCAAAAGCTGCCAAAATCTGGACGGATGGTTGATGGGAAAAGAGAGCGTGCTTTCTAGCTTCATAGAGGCATCACGAGATTCCGACCTAACCATCATCGAAGGAGTCATGGGATTATTCGACGGACATTCTCCACATTCGGATATCGGCTCCACGGCGGAAATTGCCAAGTGGCTGCAAGCGCCAGTGATCGCGTTAATCGATGCTTCCGGAATGGCAAGGACCTTTGCAGCGATTTCGTCGGGACTTCTAAACTACGATCCAGAAGTACCGATCCAGGGGTTTATCGCAAACTTTGTGGGAAGCGAAGGACATACTTCCGTACTTAAATCCGCAATGGAACCATTTCCTCTTTTAGGAGGGATACCGAAATTTCCCGAGCAATCTTTTCCGGAAAGACATCTAGGCTTACATTCCGCGACTGCAAAGATCCTAAGTAATGAAAGCCTTTCTTTCTGGAAAAATATTTGCGAATCCTATCTGGATCTAGATGAGATCCTTTCCATCGCAAGGAAAGCTCCTATTCTTTCCTTCCAAAAAGAAGAAGGAAGAGTGACCAAACAATCCGTGTGTAGGATCGGGGTAGCCAAAGATAATGCATTCCATTTTTATTATGAAGAAAATCTGAGGAGATTGCAAGAATCCGGTGCGGAATTAGTCTATTTCTCCCCGATAAACGACAAATTCCTCCCCGAGGTAGATGGTTTGTATTTAGGCGGAGGATATCCGGAATTGCACGCCCCTGCACTATCTCAGAATACAAACCTACTAAAAGACATTCGTGATCTAGCAGGTTCGGGAGCGCCTATCTATGCAGAATGTGGCGGACTTATGTATTTATCCGAAGAGATACAAGATCTACAAGGAGTTTCTCATCCCATGCTTGGTTTGATCCCTGGGAAGACGATCATGGGACCAAAACTAAAAGCATTAGGCTATGTAGAAGTGCATACCGAAAAAGGCACGATCCTAGGAGAGGCAGGTACTCGTTTCAGAGGACATCAGTTCAGATATTCCGATCTGGTCCTAGAAGAAGAGAGAGAAGAATTATATTCTTATAAAATACGAAAGCGTAAATCAGACTTAAGCACACCGGAAGGATATACAAATGGAAATATCCTAGGCTCTTACGTGCATGCACATTGGGCATCCAATCCATCAATTCCCGAAAATTTCGTGAATGCCTGCATGAGGTCCAAGAATTGAATCCATTCTCAGACTCCCCTTTACTCGTATCCGAGAAATGGTTAGAGCTACCTCTTAAAGAAACTCATTCAGCTTTGAGTTGGGCGATCGTAGGTGGAGGCTGGATATCTATCGAGAAGGTATATTGGATCCGGGTCAATAATTCCGATCTTGGACCAAATATTATCCCGGAAGAGTTTTATCGGAATCGCCTCGCGGAGAAAGGAGAAAGAGAAGAAGTTCTGGGCTTCATGACAAGTGCTTCTCTCCTGGATCATTCTGTCGTTATTCGAAGCAAGGAAGAATTCCATGTTCGCTGCATCTCAACGGTGGGACTCGGGAATTCTGTTCGAGTAGGCGATCTTCCCACTCCTTCCCCAAAGATAGGGACCATCAATGTACTAGTGCAAACCTCAGAGTCCTTAACTCTTTCAGCAAGCTTAGAAGCGGTCTCTATTGCCACGGAAGCAAGGACCTTGGCAGTATTAGAAGCTGAGATACAAAGTAAGGCCGGGGAAGGTCTTGCAACCGGGACCGGAACGGATTGCATCGGGATCCTTTCTCCAACTCGAAGTAATGCGATCGATTATGTGGGCAAGCATACTATATTCGGACATCTTATCGGAACCGCTGTCTTCCAAAGCGTGCAAGCGGGGATCAGAAGTTGGAAACACGGAAGATCTACATTCACAAATCATAATGCACTTGGCAGGACATTTTTATGAAGAAAAGTCTTTGCCTCTTACGACATGCAAGCATCGACAGAGTCTATCAGGGACATTATATAGGACAAAAGGACGTATCTCTGTCTTCAGAAGGATTATTAGAAATAGAAAGAGTACGAAAAGAACTTCCATCACAGTTTCTGGGAGGAAAAATATTCTTATCCCCAGCTAAGCAATGTTTAGAGACCCTTGCATCTCTACAAATCGATCGGGATCCTTCCCTGGAATATAAAGACGAACTAAAGGAATTCGACTTTGGGGATTGGGAAGGATACTCATTCCGGGAGCTCGGGACAGGTCATCTTGCCGAGCTTACAGAATGGGCCAATTTCGCTCCAGGATTCCGCTTCCCAAACGGAGAAAGCATTGGAGAGATTATTTCCAGAGCGGAAAAATTCAAAGACATCGTCCTTTCCTCTAAACATAAGAATATCTTAATATTATCACATGGAGGGATCCTATCCCTATTACTCTGCTTGCTCTTGGGGATGCCGGCATCCTTCTATCTCAAATTCCGGATCCTTCCTTCAACCATTGTCTTCTTAGAGGTATACCAAAACGGGGAAGCGAGTATGGTCAAGATCGTACCCTCCAACTTGCAAAGGAGATGTGAATGGCCAGGATAATCTATATTTCAGGAGGATGCAGAAGCGGAAAAAGCAAGTTTGCGATAGAGCAAGCTAGCAAAGAAGAAGGTCCAAAAATCTTTCTTGCAACCTGCCCTCGATTGGACGATGAAATGAGTTCGAGGATAGAAAGACACAAGAAGGAAAGAATCGGATGGGAAACGATAGAAGAAGAGACCCAAGTTGCCCATGCCTTCACCCAATTGCGATCCAGAACCGTAGTCGTATTAGATTGTCTAAGCCTATGGATCAATAATCTGATGTATCGAGCCGAAAAAAATGGGGAGCAGATCACCCAAGACTCAGTCCAGATATTGAGCACAGAACTGGGCAATTCCATGAGAAATTCAGATGCCAAAACGATTTTCGTAGTCACAAGCGAAGTTGGAATGGGCCTCGTACCTGAAAACAAAATTGGACGATTGTACAGAGATATATTAGGAATTTGTAATCAAACATTGGCAAATTTCTCTGAAGAAGCATACTTCCTTGTGAGCGGAATTCCCATCCTCTTAAAATCAAATCGGGAGAAGGTCTCTTGAGCGCAAAAGAACCCGTGCATGGGGGTAATCTAGAGAGAATGGCGGAGCTAGCAGAAGTTTCTCCTTCCGAGATCTTGGATTTCTCCGCCAACTTAAATCCTCTTGGCTTTCCAGATTGGGTACGACCCCTCATCCATTCTAAGATCAGCGATCTCGCCTCTTATCCGGATCCTAAGTATTCCCGAACGAGACTCTCTATCCAGGAATTCTGGAAAATCCCCGAAAGTGAAATTGCATTCGGCAATGGAGCCTCCGAGCTGATCTATGCAATTCCCAGAATCCAGGACTTTGACTTCGCAGTAATCGCCCTTCCTTCTTATCTAGATTATAAAAAAGCGATCGAGCTTGCAAAGATACCGACTTATCCTATAGAACTAAAAAAAGAAGAAGAATTCCATTTGGATCCCAATTCCTTGGAAGAGATCTTAAAGAATAAGGGGGGAAAGTCCGGGATCATAATCTTAGGTCATCCCAACAATCCCACCGGAAAGTTATTAGATAGAGAACGTATCTTAGAGATTGCAAAGCGATATCCAAATTCCTTTTTTATAATAGATGAATCCTTTGTAGATTTCAATAAAGAAGAAGTCTCCTTTCGACATCACAGAACGGAGAATATGGGGATCGTATGGTCTTTAACCAAGATCCTTGCTCTTCCGGGACTTAGGCTAGGGATCTTAATCGCATCTCCGAAGATTGCAAGGTCCGTCTCGGAACAGATCCCCGACTGGAATTTAAATACCTTAAGCGCTTCCGTTCTAGAAAGATCCGGTAAGGACAAAGAATTTTTCAGGGAAACCAAGGCAAAAGTCCAAACCTGGAAAAATTCCCTGGAAGAAGATCTCATAGAGTTAGGCGCATTCAGAATTTATAAAAGCAATGCAAATTTTATTCTATTAGAAATACTGGATACAAGCTTAAGTGCAGAGTATATATCCTCCAAGCTACTTACGGAATTTAAGATCGGAGTCCGGAATTGTGACAATTTCGATGGTTTAAATAAACATTATATTCGGATCGCAGTCAGAACTCCCGAAGAGAATTCAAGACTGATAGATGCATTCTCTATTGTATTCGGGAAAAAGATCAAAGAAAGGCATAAAAATACAAATAAACCCGCACTCATGCTGCAAGGGACAGCTTCCAATGTGGGAAAAAGCATTTTAACCACTGCACTCTGTAGGATCTTCACACAGGACGGTCTAAAAGTCGCGCCCTTCAAGTCCCAGAACATGGCATTGAATTCATTTGTGACCTTTGACGGAGCAGAGATTGGAAGAGCACAGGCACTGCAAGCACAGGCGTGCAAAATACGAGCCGATTATAGAATGAATCCGATCCTTCTCAAACCTTCTAGCGAAAAGGACTCTCAGGTGATATTAAACGGAAAACCAGTGGATGCGATGGATTTCCGAGAATACATGAAATTCAAAGCGAACGCTTTTGAGGAAGTCAAGAAATCTTACGATTCCCTATCCCAAGAATTCGACCTTGTCGTTTTAGAAGGTGCCGGAGGGATCTCCGAAGTAAATTTGAAAGAAAGAGATATAGTCAATATGAGAATGGCCGAATATGCAAGGGCCAAAGTATTATTGATCGGTAATATTGATCACGGAGGAGTATTCGGTTCATTCATAGGAAGCATGGAGACCCTTGCCGAATGGGAAAGGAGACTGGTCGCAGGATTTATCATCAATCGGTTCCGAGGGATCAAGCAACTTCTGGATCCGGGAATCGAATATCTCGAGGAAGCCACAGGAAAGAAAGTCTTCGGCATCGTTCCCTTTTTAAACAATCTGATGCTACCGGAAGAGGATTCTTTGGAATTCAAATCAGGAAGCTTAAACGATACTTCTCCTCTTGGAGACCGGATCGATATCGCTCTTATCGATACACCCAGGATTTCCAATCATACGGATCTGGATGCGCTTAGGATAGAACCGGATGTAAGAGTCAGGATCGTAACTAGAAAAGAAGAATTGGGTTCTCCGGACGTGTTGATCCTCGCAGGAAGCAAGAATGTGATCACGGATCTGGATTACCTTAAAGAGTCCGGGATCTTCGAAGAAATTTTAAATTTTCATAGAGAAGGAAGGACGGAGATCGTAGGTATCTGCGGTGGATACCAGATGCTCGGAGAGTCCGTACATGATCCACATCAGATCGAGAGCGACAGAGGCTCCGCCTCCGGCCTAGGCCTCATTCGAGTCCGGACCCTTTTAGAAAAACAGAAATATCTAAAGCAGACAGAAGGGAATCATCTTCCTTCCGGAAAAAAAGTGATCGGATATGAGATCCATCACGGGGTTACTGAAACGAATACGGACCTGAAACCTCTTTTTCGAAATTCAATGGGAGCAGCGATCGGCCACCAAGGAATGTCTGAGAATATCTGGGGAACCTATTTGCATGGGATCTTTGACGAGGACGAATTCAGAAGATGGTTCTTAGATAGGATCCGCCAAAAGAAAGGACAGAGACCTCTCGCTAAGATCCAAGCCAAGTACGAACTGGAGACAAGCTTGGATCGTTTAGCAAAGAAAGTCAGAGAGTCTTTGGACATGAATCGGATCTATGGGATACTCGGGATCTAATGAATCCTTTTTGGCTGATCCCAATTTCCCTCGCTTTAGATCTAAGCCTTGGGGATCCGCAAGGATTTCCTCATCCTGTGAGGCTTATGGGAAAATTCGCCAGATACTTGGAGAGGATAAGCAGGCTCGCTATCCCTTCTCCCTTTCTAGCCGGTTGCGTCACTTCGCTTATCGTATATTCTGCATCCTTCTTCTTGCCATGGAGCCTACTACAGCTTTCTTCCGAAATACATCCGTTCTTAGAATATACACTTTCTATTTTTATAATATATACTAGTGTAGCCCTGAAAGACCTGCTAGATCACAGCAAAGAAGTCTATCATGCTCTTGCAGAGGGCAATGTGGAAATGGCAAGAGAGAAAGTAGGAAAGATCGTAGGCAGGGATACCGGATCGCTCTCGGAAGAGGAGATCGTTCGAGCAACTGTAGAGAGCGTTGGAGAAAATCTTGTGGATGGGATTACCGCTCCCTTATTCTTTGCTGCTATCGGAGGTCCCGCTTTGGCGATCCTATATAGATCGATCAATACCCTGGACTCACTGTTTGGCTATAAGAATGAAACCTATATTCGATTCGGATGGGTCCCCGCGAAGGTAGACGATCTCGCGAACTATATCCCGGCCCGGATTACCGCCCCCCTTCTTTCCATTGCCTCCGGTTTGCTCGGATTCCACTCTCTTCTTTCCTTACACATTTTGCGCAGGGACGGTCGCAAGAACCCAAGCCCGAATTCCGGTCTTTCTGAAGCAGCACTGGCAGGAGCTCTCAATATCCAACTGGGTGGAAGGAATTATTATCAAGGAGTGCTAAGCGAAAAGCCAAAGATAGGAGAAGCAAACGAAAACTTAACACCCCAGAAGATACTCGATGCAAATAAGATCGTCCTATTTGCTTCTATACTTACCGCTTTCTTTTACCTAATAGCGGTTAAAGCGTTTACTCTTCTTTTAAATTACTTACAATCCGCAAATTTCTTTTCCATATGAAATCTAAAGAATACAACTTGATCTTATTTCGACATGGGGAAACGGATTGGAATTCGGAAGGAAGGCTCCAAGGCCAAACAGATACCAAATTAAATCCAAACGGAATCGAACAAGCGGAAAAACTAGGTCAAGTATTGAAAGAAGAAGGACTCGAAATCCTGTTCAGTAGCGACCTAACTCGTGCAAGGGAAACTTCTCAGGTTGTTGCAAAGATCCTAAAGTTAGATATCGTCTATCATATAGGATTAAGAGAAATATCATTAGGAGAAGCGCAAGGGCTGCTTGAATCCGATATACTCCCAAAATTCGGAAAGAAAGCCTATTCCCAATGGAAGGAAGCAGGGATCGACTCCGATTCCTTTCGGTTTCCGGGAGGAGAATCCAAGAAGGAGGCAAGCAATCGAATTTGCAAAACCATCCAAGACTTAATTCAATTGCACAATCGAACTAAGATAGGCATCTGCACTCATGGCTTCGTTATGGATAGGTTCTGTGAAAGATTTACAGATCAAACCAAAACTCATACAAAGATTGGGAACTGCGAAGTTCGAAAGATAATCTATAGCAAACCGGAAGAAGTCGCTCTAAACGTATAATATCATTCATGCCTCTTATTCATTTTTTCATTGTAAGAATCTTCTTCGCAAAAACCATGGATCCTAACTTTTAGGATGAAGTTGGGTGTAAATCCCACGCTGACCCGCAACTGTAATTCGATCCGTTTGGAACTCGAAAAGCCAGATCTCCCTGCGAACTTGAACCTCGAGGATAGGTAATTCGCAATTCTCGCCTTGCACGTCCGTGCTCATGCGAAGGGCCCCGAAAGTTAAAATTCGGGGCTCCCGAACCAAAGGAATTAAAGAGATTTAAACATTATAATATAGAAATATACTTATTAATGAATAATTTCGACTAACAGTAATTAGTCTATATTTGGTTCCAGGAGTTTTCCCTTGGAAAACGGACGGAACAATGAAAAGACCCATATTCCGATATCTCGGAATGCTAATCGTCGCATATTCGCTAAGCGAAATACGATCTCCCTTGTTAGCTCAGGACCCGTACGAGCAGGAAGACAAGAACAAGAAAACGGATACCGAGAAGCAAAAACAGGAATTTACAAAGAAGTTATCCGAATACAAACCGGATGCGATCATTATCCGAGACAGAAGATCCAATCTGATCGGACTCGCCTCTTCAGCTAGCGAAGGAGTCGTTGGTTCGGATCAGATCCGGACGAGACCCATCTTGAGAGCGGGAGAAGTTGCAGAGCTGATCCCAGGAGTGATCGTAACACAGCATAGTGGCGGCGGAAAAGCAAATCAGTTCTTCTTAAGAGGCTTCAATTTGGATCACGGCACCGATCTGGCAACGAGTGTGGACGGGATGCCCGTAAACAATCCAAGCCACGCTCACGGACAAGGATATACGGATCTAAACTTTCTGATACCGGAATTAGTCGAGCAGATGCAGTACAAGAAAGGAGTCTATTATGCCGATCAAGGGGATTTCGCCTCGGCAGGAGCATTCAATATTTCTTATTTTAAAGCCTTAAGCAAAGGGATCGCCAACGTGGAAGGAGGAAGCCTGGGTTACGCCAGAGCCTTATTGGCTAAATCATATAAACTCGGCCCTGGAGATCTATTATATGCGGTGGAATCCTCACATAACGACGGGCCTTGGACCATCCCGGATAATTTCAGAAAGGCAAATGGAGTGATCAGTTACTCTGTGGGAGATAAGAGAAAAGGGATAAGTCTGAGTGGCATGGGTTACAGGGGATCCTGGCATTCCACAGATCAGATCCCAAAGAGAGCCGTAGCAGAAGGAAAAGATCCATTCGATCCGAATTCCGACGGGTTAGGTAGGTTCGATAGCGTGGATAAAACGGACGGAGGATGGTCAAACCGAGCAAGCTTAAATCTGGAAGCACACCATAACGACAAATCCCATGAGGCAAAGATACAGATTTACGGAATATATTACGATTTAAGATTATTCTCAAATAATACCTACTACTTGGACGACCACGAAAGAGGAGATCAACATGAGCAAATGGATCGGCGCACAGTATTAGGAAGCAAATCCAGTTATAAAAGCGTTCATGAGATCTTTGGGCTCAAGATGGAGGACACAGTCGGGCTCCAGATCAGAAGGGATTATATCTTTGATGGACTATTCCATACGCAAAGTCGTGCAAGATTGGAAAAATTAAAAGAGGACAATATCATCCAATTGAGCACGGGAGCATATTATGAAAATAAGATACAATGGGCAAAGAAATTCAGGACTGTCCTTGGGCTCAGAGGAGATAGCTACGATTTCAAAGTGGACGATCTGGAGACATTCATTTCCTCCAGAAGAATTGCATCCATTTATAGTCCCAAAGGAAGTTTCATCTTCGGACCTTGGAATAAGACAGAATTTTATATCAGCGCGGGAAAAGGATTCCATAGCAATGACGCAAGAGGTGTGGTCTTAAAAAAAGATCCCGCAGATCCGCTCGTACGAACAAGCGGGGGCGAATTCGGGATAAGAATGGAACCCATAAGCGGTTGGCAATCCACCTTCTCCTTATGGCAATTGGATATGGATTCTGAATTGTTGTTTACCGGAGACAATGCGACTACCGAAGCGAGTCGCCCTAGTACTCGAAAAGGGATCGAATGGGCGAATTACTATTCGTTTCGCTCTTGGCTGATGATCGATGCCGATTTTGCAACCTCGAAGGCAAGATTTCGAGATACGGATCCGGCCGGAAATTATATCCCAGGTTCGATCAAAAGCACATTTGCATCCGGTATAACAGTAAAGGACCTCGACGGATATTTCGGATCGATCCGAGTCCGATACTTCGGTCCCAGATCCCTGATCGAAGACAACTCGGAGCATTCAGCAGCAAGCACTACAGTCAATCTTCAGATAGGAAAAAACTTCGGAGAGGATTGGAGCATGGTATTTGAAGTATTCAATTTATTGAATGCAAGGGTAAGCGATATAGATTACTATTATGCATCCAGATTGAAGAACGAGCCGGTTGGCCCAAGCGACGGAGGATATAACGATATCCACACTCACCCGGCTATTCCGAGATCGTTTCGGATCTCTGTGCGTTCGAGCTTCTAAGAAAATTACTTATCTCTTCACTAAGTCCCGAATCACCAAGATATGGTCCACATCCACTTCTTGGATTTCGGGCAAGGTCTTAGTGACCGTAAGCACCTCAGTGGTCAAACCATTCTTAGAAACGAGCAATCCATGAGAAGGAACCTTTTGATTCGTTTCGGAAACTTCCTCCAATTGGAAATCCGCCTCCTCTGCCATTTTTTTGACCTTCAATACTTCTTCGAGTGGCTTCCCGAGCGCGTCTTCTTCCATCCAGCCAGTCATTCTTTCTGCGGCAGGGTTCATGAAAGAGATATTTCCGAGCGAATTCGAGGCGATAATTCCTTCTTCCAAATTTCTTAGTTCATCCGAAATGATCCGGTCCTCTTCCATCAGTTCATGGTCGATCTGATATTTGTACAGGATCAATTCGATAATGATCTGTAATTCGCGTGTCTGGAAAGGCTTTAGGATATAAGCGTTCGGCTCGGTCAGCTTGGCTCTTTGTATCGTTTGCGCGTCAGAAGAAGCTGTCAGATAGATGATAGGGACATCTAAGAACTTTCTAATCCTTCTGGCAGCATCGACTCCGTCCAAATATCCGTTCTCTAGGATAATATCCATCAATATAAGATCCGGCTGGAGAGAAACTGCCTGTTTAACAGCAACTTCTCCTGTAGAGGCGATGCTCGGTTCAGGATAGCCCATTCGGATCAAACGCTGCTTTAGATCCTGAGCGACCAATCCCTCGTCTTCAACGATGAGTATTCTCGTATTCTTCATGCTCCCACCTTTTTGGAGGAAGTTTCTATGACGTCTTTCACATATTTCATGACAGTCGATAAGAGCTTACGAGAGGATTTCCTCTTCTTCTCCATTTTATGTTTATTTAATGCGATTTCTATGGAGATCTGTAGTTCTTTCGTTTGAAAAGGTTTAAGGAGATAACCATACGGTCGAGTAGTTTTACTTCGGATCAAGGAAGCTTCGTCTGCATAAGCAGTAAGATAGATAACCGGAATGTCCGCCTTGTCCGCAAGTTCTTGAACGGTCTCTATTCCATCGTAATCTCCTCGAGAAAGCATGATATCCATGAGTATTATATCAGGCTTATCCAGAATCGCTTTCTCAAGGGCCTCGTTACCGGTTGCTGCGATCGCGATCGCAGAATATCCAAGGCCTGCAAGTCGATTAAAAATATCTTTAGCGACGATATTTTCATCCTCTACGATCAGAATTTTTGCCTGATCCGTTATCATCTCCGAACACGACTCCTTTCCCTAAAGACCAAGGTAAATTTAGTCCCCTTGCTCTTATCTAAAGATAGATTACCGTCAATTTGATGGGCCAGTGTATTCACTAATTGTAACCCAAGGGAGTCGGTTTGTCTATAATCCACTTCCTCCGGAAACCCTACTCCATCGTCCTCCACGGTTAAAAAGTAATCGTCGTCGGCCATTTTGATCGATATGGAGATCTTACCTTGGGCCCTTTCCTTAAAGCCGTATTTCAGGGAGTTCGTAACCAATTCCGTTACGATCAACCCGCAATGAATGGCGGTGTCCAAACTGAGATGGACCCGGTCCGCATTTATCTCGAAATGGATCTTAGAATTCACCCGATATGTCCTGAGTAAATTCGTTACGAGGCTATTCAGATATTCCTTAAAATCGGTTTGGGCCAAGTCCTCGTTTTGATAGAGAAGTTCATGGATGAGCGCGATAGACTTGATCCTGGATTGGGAGTCTTGGAACATTTCCAAGGATCTTCTGTCAGTGATATAATTTCCTTGGAGACTTAGGATGCTCGAAACGATCTGGAGATTATTCTTCACTCGGTGATGGATCTCTCTCAATAGAACTTCTTTTTCCCGAAGGGAGAGCTTCAAAGCCTCCTCCGCCTTTTTTCTCTCCGTGATCTCCATCATTAATTCATTGTTGACCCGATTCAACTCGGAGGTTCGCTCCTCTACTCTCAGTTCCAACTCGTCGTGGCTTTGCCTTAAGAGCTCTTCCTGCATGATCAATATCTTGTTTTTCTTATGAAGATCGACAAATACCGAAACCTTGGATTTTATGATCTCCGGAGCCACGGGTTTTACCAGAAAGTCCACTGCGCCGAGAGAATATCCTTTAAACATCCCTGTTTCGTTATTCCCATAAGCAGTCAGGAAAATGATCGGGATCCTGGAACATTTCTCCCTTTGGCGGATAATAGAAGCAGCATCGAATCCGTCCAAGCCAGGCATTCTCACATCCATAAAGATGAGTGCAAAGTCTTCCGGTTCTTTCAGAAGTACCTTAAGAGCGTCCTCGCCCGAAGGAGCCTTGACTAGATTCAACTCCGGATCGTCCAGGATATGATCCATTACTTGCAAATTATCGGGATTATCGTCCACAAGCAGAACATTAACCTTCATACTCGAACTCCATCACCTACACAGTAGAACCCTGAGAAGAGAAAGCAAATGATCCACGCTTACCGGTTTTGTAATATATTCGGTAGCCCCTGCCTCTATGCATTTTTCGCGATCTCCCTTCATCGCTTTCGCCGTTAAGGCGAGAATCGGAAGATTCGCAAACTCCGGCATAGAACGAATGGTCTTCATGGCCTCATAACCGTCCATATCCGGCATCATTACGTCCATGAGAACGATTTCTATATCCGAATTATTCCGGAGAAGTTCGATCCCCTCCCGCGCATTCTCCGCATATAGGATCCTCATCTTGTGTTGCTCAAGCAGACTCGTGAGCGCAAAGATATTGCGGATATCGTCGTCCACAATGAGCACTCTATGTCCCTGCAACAGTTCATCGTCCCCTCCGGAGAAGGCACCAGAATCTCCCTCTTTGAACGTCTCGACATCGTTCGGCTCATGCAGGAATATCTGCACTTCATCCAAGGATTTCTGGAGAGTATCCGCAAATTTTATAATATTCAATTCGTTTAATTGATCCAACTTTTCCGAATCTATCGCATCCAATGCAGAATCCGAATAAAGAACGATCGGGACCTTATAGAATCCTGAATTGGCCATTTCGGAAGCAAGATCAACGAAAGACATATCGGATAAATGGGATCCGATGCAGATACAATCCACATTTTCCTTTTTGAGCGTCTCCAAGGTCTCGCTTCCCGAAGAAGCCTCGAGAATGCTCAGGTCCCTATACGTAAGATGCTCTTCCAATGTCTTACGTTGTTCTTCGTTCAGTCCGGTTAGAAGAAGTTTTTTCTGTTCCTTATTCAGATAGTTCCGTATCTTAATGAATGCCTCATCCAAGGAAGCGTTCTGGACTGGCTTCGTAAAATGAGAGATCGCGCCTGTAGAGAGACTTCTCTTCCAGTCGTTCTCGCTCGAGAATACTTGGACGGGAATATGCCTGAACCTAGAGTTTCTCTTCAGCCAATTTAAGATCAGCCATCCGTCCATATCGGTGAGTTGGAGGTCCAACAGAACGGCTTGCACATCCGTGTCCTGCAGAACTGAGATGCCGGTCTTTCCATCTAAAGCGACGACACTCTTAAATCCGTTCGTTCTCGCAGAATCCATAAGCCTTCTGCCGAATACTTCATCGTCTTCGATGATCAGTATCTTCTCGTCGAATTCGTTCGGGATCTCTTCTTCGATCACTTTCTTAGAAGTCCTCGGTTTATTCCATACATAAGAATCGCTGAATATTCTAGAAAAGGGGGCAGACATCTCTATCTGTTCTGTTTCTTCCCATTTTACCTGATCTTGATCTATCTGAGATTCGTCTGTAGGAATATAAACGAGAGGAAGATAAAGAGTGAATGTGCTACCCTCATCAGGTTTACTTTCAAGCCTTAATTCTCCTCCTAGAAGTCGAGTAATCTCCTTGCTGATAGAAAGACCAAGCCCAGTCCCTCCGTATTTTCGGCTAGTGCTACCGTCGGCTTGCCTAAATGCCTCGAAGATCAGGCTTTGCTTTTCGGGAGGTATCCCGATGCCTGTATCGATCACCGAGAATGCGATCGCATTACCTGCTCGGTTCAATATCCTATGCTCTTCGCTCCAACCGGAAACGGCGGGATCGATCTTCAATCGAACCTCTCCTTTATGAGTAAATTTGAATGCATTCGAGAGAAGGTTCTGCAAGATCTGCTGTAGTCTTTGCAAATCCGTCGTCATCCTAGGAGGAAGATCCGGATTGATCTCCACATGGAATTTCAGATCCTTATTCCTAGCGCTCTCCTTAAAGGAGCGATCCAGATATTCCGCCAATTCCCGAATGGACACCGAATCCAGATCCACACTCATCTTACCGGACTCAATTTTAGAAAGATCTAATATATCGTTAATCAACTGCAACAGATCGTTTCCGGAGCTATGTATTGTCTTGGCGTATTCTATCTCTTTGGAGGATAGCTTCCTATTCTCGTTCTCATAAAGAAGACGGGATAGGATAAGCATATTGTTCAAAGGAGTCCTAAGCTCGTGGGACATGTTCGCCAAGAATTCTGATTTATATCTGGAAGTTAAGGCAAGCTGTCTCGCCTTTTCCTCTAGGGAATGTCTTGCCTGTTCTACTTCTTCGTTCTTACGCTCCACCTCATGGTTTTTCTTCGCAAGCTGCCTTGCTTTCTCTTCCAACTCTTCGTTCTTATCTTGTAATTCTTCCCTCTGGTCCTTTAACAATTCCTCGGAAGCCTGCAAGGAATTCGCCTGTTCTTCCAAGCGTTCGTTTGTCTTGGTCAATTCTTCTTGTCTACCCTGTAATTCCTCGGTCAGGGTTTGGGATTGGATCAGAAGCTCTTCCGTTCTCATACCGGCAGCGATCGTATTCAATACGATCCCGATACTTTCCGTAAGCTGATCCAAGAAACTCAAATGGATCGGAGTAAAATTAGAGAAGGAAGCAAGCTCTACTACTGCCTTCACCTCTCCTTCGAATAACACCGGTAATACTACAATATTCAGGGGTGCCGCTTCTCCTAAAGCGGAACTGATCTTGATATAATCGGAAGGGACCTGAGCGACCAGGATCCTCTCCTTCTCCAAGAAACACTGTCCCACCATACCTTCTCCCGGAAGGAATCGATTGGATACATTCTTTCTTTCTTGGTAGGCGTAACTGACCAAAAGTTTGAGCTCGGACCCCTCTTCCGTATTCTCGGTAATGAAGAATGCTCCATGCTGAGCGGAAACTAGAGGAGCAAGCTCGGATAAGATGAGCTTACTCACGTTTACAAGGTTTCTCTGTCCTTGTAATAACCTGGTGAATTTTGCAAGGTTGGTCTTCAACCAGTCTTGCTCGGTATTGATCCGAGTGGTCTCTCTTAGATTCCGGATCATCTCGTTGATGTTGTCGGATAAAGCGGCGACCTCTCCTGCAGCCTTCACTGTAACCATTCGGGTCAAGTCCCCTTTGGTCACCGCAGTTGCAACTTCTGCGATCGCGCGCACCTGAGTAGTCAGGTTACTCGCCAACTGGTTCACGTTATCCGTAAGATCTCGCCATAGACCGGCCGCACCAGGAACACTAGCCTGTCCTCCCAGTTTTCCTTCGATCCCTACCTCTCTTGCAACCGTAGTCACCTGGTCTCCGAAGAGTCCAAGTGTATCGATCATGTCGTTGATCGTATCGGAGAGCTCTGCGATCTCTCCCTTTGCTTCTAAGTATAATTTTTTCTTTAAGTCCCCGTTTGCAACGGAGGTTACCACTTTCGCGATCCCCCTTACCTGAGTGGTCAGGTTATTCGCCATGAAGTTTACACTATCCGTTAAGTCCTTCCATGTACCCGCGACCCCTTGCACGTTTGCCTGTCCACCTAACTCACCTTCCGTTCCCACTTCCCGGGCAACCCTTGTTACCTCAGAAGCAAACGAGTTCAACTGATCCACCATCGTGTTGATCGTGTTCTTTAACTCCGAGATCTCTCCCTTTACATCCACTGTGATCTTCTTAGATAAGTCACCTCGAGCTACCGCAGTTGTTACTTCTGCAATATTTCGCACCTGGTCCGTAAGATTCGAACCCATGAAGTTTACACTATCTGTTAGGTCCTTCCAAGTTCCCGCAACTCCTCGAACGTTGGCCTGTCCCCCAAGCTTTCCTTCTGTTCCCACTTCCCGGGCAACCCTCGTTACCTCAGAAGCGAATGAGTTCAACTGATCCACCATCGTGTTGATGGTATCTTTGAGCTCCAGGATCTCTCCCTTCACGTCCACTGTGATCTTCTTAGATAAGTCACCTCGAGCTACCGCAGTCGTTACTTCTGCAATGTTCCGCACCTGACCAGTCAGGTTAGATGCCATCGAGTTCACACTATCCGTTAAGTCCTTCCAAGTTCCTGCAACTCCTCGAACGTCTGCTTGGCCTCCGAGTTTTCCTTCCGTTCCCACTTCCCTAGCAACCCGAGTTACCTCAGAAGCGAATGAGTTCAACTGGTCCACCATCGTGTTGATCGTGTTCTTTAACTCTAGGATCTCTCCTTTCACGTCCACCGTGATCTTCTTGGATAAGTCACCGGTTGCCACTGCCTTCGTAACTTCCGCAATGTCCCGCACCTGGCCCGTGAGGTTCCCTGCCATGAAGTTCACACTATCCGTTAAGTCCTTCCAAGTTCCGGCAACTCCCCGAACGTCCGCTTGTCCGCCAAGCTTTCCTTCGGCCCCCACTTCCCGGGCAACCCTTGTTACCTCAGAAGCAAATGAGTTTAGCTGATCCACCATCGTGTTGATCGTGTTCTTTAACTCCGAGATCTCTCCCTTTACATCCACTGTGATCTTCTTGGATAAGTCACCTCGAGCTACCGCAGTCGTTACTTCTGCAATATTTCGCACCTGACCAGTCAGGTTGGAGGCCATGGAGTTTACACTATCCGTTAAGTCCTTCCAAGTTCCCGCAACTCCTCGAACGTCTGCTTGGCCTCCGAGTTTTCCTTCCGTTCCCACTTCCCTAGCAACCCGAGTTACCTCAGAAGCGAATGAGTTCAACTGGTCCATCATCGTGTTGATGGTATCTTTGAGCTCCAGGATCTCTCCCTTCACATCCACTGTGATCTTCTTAGATAAGTCACCGCGAGCTACCGCAGTCGTTACTTCTGCGATGTTCCGCACCTGACCTGTCAGGTTAGATGCCATGGAGTTCACACTATCCGTTAAGTCCTTCCAAGTACCGGCAACTCCTCGAACGTCCGCTTGTCCGCCTAGCTCACCTTCCGTTCCCACTTCCCGGGCAACCCTTGTTACCTCAGAAGCGAAGGAGTTCAACTGATCCACCATCGTGTTGATGGTGTTCTTTAACTCTAGGATCTCTCCTTTCACGTCCACTGTGATCTTCTTAGATAAGTCCCCGCGGGCTACCGCAGTGGTTACATCTGCAATATTTCGCACCTGACCCGTTAAGTTGGATGCCATGGAGTTCACGCTATCTGTTAAGTCTTTCCAAGTTCCGGCAACTCCTCGAACGTCCGCTTGACCTCCCAATTTTCCTTCCGTTCCCACTTCCCGGGCAACCCGAGTTACCTCAGAAGCAAACGAGTTTAGCTGATCCACCATCGTGTTGATGGTATCTTTGAGTTCTAGGATCTCTCCTTTTACATCCACTGTGATCTTCTTGGATAAGTCACCGGTAGCCACTGCAGTCGTTACATCCGCAATATTTCGCACCTGACCTGTCAGGTTGGATGCCATGGAGTTTACACTATCTGTTAAGTCCTTCCAAGTTCCCGCAACTCCTCGAACGTCTGCTTGTCCCCCAAGCTTTCCTTCTGTTCCCACTTCCCTAGCAACCCGAGTTACCTCAGAAGCAAAGGAGTTCAACTGATCCACCATCGTGTTGATCGTGTCTTTGAGTTCGAGGATCTCTCCCTTCACATCCACTGTGATCTTCTTAGATAAGTCCCCTCGCGCCACCGCAGTCGTTACATCCGCAATGTTCCGCACCTGACCAGTCAGGTTGGATGCCATCGAGTTCACACTATCCGTTAAGTCCTTCCAAGTTCCCGCAACTCCTCGAACGTCTGCTTGTCCCCCAAGCTTTCCTTCTGTTCCCACTTCCCTAGCAACCCGAGTTACCTCAGAAGCAAAGGAATTCAACTGGTCCACCATCGTGTTGATCGTATTCTTTAGCTCTAGGATCTCTCCCTTCACATCCACTGTGATCTTCTTGGATAAGTCACCGGTTGCCACAGCCTTCGTAACTTCCGCAATGTCCCTCACCTGCCCAGTCAAGTTAGACGCCATTGAGTTCACACTATCCGTTAAGTCCTTCCAAGTGCCCGCAACTCCTCGAACGTCCGCCTGACCTCCGAGCTTTCCTTCTGTTCCTACTTCCCGGGCAACCCGAGTTACCTCAGAAGCAAAGGAATTCAACTGGTCCACCATGATATTTACGATCTTAGCCGTGCGTAAAAATTCTCCTTTCAGGGGACGACCTTCTATCTCTAAGGACATGTTTTGAGAAAGGTCCCCGCCTGCTACGGCTCCGATCACTCTCATTACTTCCGTATTCGGCTGCACGAGGTTTCCGATCAGCAAGTTGATCGAATTCATACTCGCCCCCCAAGAACCGCTAGCGGAAACGCCGCTGATCCTTTGGGAGATTTTTCCTTCTTGCCCTACCTCATTACTGATGCGCTCGAACTCCTTCACCATTCGATCGTTTTGGTCAATGATATCGTTTAATAAGTCTGCGATCTTTCCCGCGATCCCAGTTTGATCCACCGGCATCCGTTTCGATAGATCGCCTCTCTTTAAAGCGGTTAACACCTCTAAGAGTTGTTTTGGATTTAAGGATTCTTTATCGATCGTCTCAGTAGTTTTTGGGCTTCTCATACACTCACCCTAGGTAAAGAGGAAAAATAGTTTTGGAACGAAAAGAGTATGAGACTTTGAAATAGAATAACAACAAAAAATACTCTTCGACTAAACCGTATTACCTACGTTAAATGAATATTTTTCGTGTCACATAAAATGCTACATTTCTTCCAGAGAAGAAGAAAGGGAAGATGAAACCTTCCCCATATCGTCAAAACGCCTATTCTAACAGGTTCTGGTCGTAAGCGTATCTCACCAATTCTTGAGTGGACTTTAAATTCATTTTTTCTAATATTCTGGATCGATACGTATTTACCGTATTCACACTCAGAGCGAGTTCTTCAGCGATGACCCGCACGCTTTTTCCTTTTACGAGAAGCATTAGGATCTGGAATTCTCTCTCGGAAAGAGTCTCATGAGACAACTTATCCGAAGGCCTTGCCAATTCTCTCACCAAGATCTCCGTCGCTTCCGGGCTTACATATCGATTGCCAGATACTACCTTGCGAATGGCAACGATCAATTCTTCCCCGGCACTTGCCTTGGTTATATAACCGGAAGCACCTGCCTTTAAAGCACGGACTGCAAAGCGATCTTCGGGATACATGCTTAAGATCAGCACTCTCGCATCCGGAGAAAGTTTATGAATGTATTTTAATATATCCAAACCGCTCATCGTAGGCATATTGATATCCAGAATAATGATCTGCACCGACTGATGGTTCAGAAAGTCCAATACTTGCTGACCGTTCTCAGCCTCGTACACTATATCTATATCCGATTCCATAGAGAGAATCTTCTTCAGACCTTCTCTTACCAATAAATGATCATCCGCTATTAACGTAGAAATCATGACCTGTCCTCCATCAATCCGCTACTACGAAGGGGAATTCTCACTACCACGGAAGTCCCTTCCCCTTCTTTGCTTAAAACCGTTAATTCTCCGCCGAGTACCACTGCTCTCTCCCTCATTCCGATCAACCCCAAGGATTTATGGTTCTTCCATCGATCTTGTCCCATTCCCACCCCATTGTCCTCTATTCGTAAAAGCAATAAGGACGGTTCCTCTTCGAGAGAAACTTGGATCCTATTCGCTTTCGCGTGCCTGGCCACATTCGTAAGCGCCTCTTGGAAAATACGAAAGATGGCGATCGAATATTCTTTTTCACTGGGCAGGTTCTCCGTTCGAATGCGAAGATCGCAAATGATCCCGGTCCTCTTTTGAAAATCCCTACTGTACCATTCGATTCCTTCGACTAAACCCAAATCCTCTAGGATCAAAGGCCTAAGTTCTGTAGCGATCCTTTGGACAGACTCGATCGCAGTGTCCGCGACCTTGATCATAGATCTGATATCCGAAAACAGTTCGAACGCTTCCGGGTCCTTCTTCTGGATATTATTTTTTAATAATGTAATATCGATCTTAAGCACTGTAAGAAGTTGTCCGAGTTCGTCATGGATCTCCCTTGCTACTAAGAGCCTTTCCTCTTCTCTTACTTCCTGAAGTCTCGCGGATAGAGCTCTCAACTGTTCCTGGGAATTCTTTAAGGAATTCTCCGCATCCTGTCTCTCGAAAACACGACCGATCAGGGAACTAATATGAGTGATCGCCTCTAAGAAGGAAGGATCCGGAGTTCGCGATTCCGAAAAGAATTCCAAGACACCGACTAGATTCTCCCGAACCAATATGGGCAGGGCAAAAGCGGATTCTATTTCCGCTTGCAAGGAAAGATCCCTGGATCCTTCCTCCAAACTAGTTGCAATTTTTGTAAACCAAATAGGCTTTCTTTCTCTCTGGACCTTTTCTGAGAAGATCGATCCTTTTTGGCCGAGACTTCTTCTAAATTTCTTTAAGGATGGATTTTCTTCGCAATAGCAAATAGGAGATAAACTAAGAGACTCATCTTCTTCTTGCAGGAGATATACTTGTCCCAATTTCCAATTTCCGATCGCACAGATCCGATCAATGGAGAATTGCAAGATCGAATCCACATCGTTGGCCTCGTTTGCGGAACTGGCAACCTGTTGCAAAAGATTGAGTATGGAGATCTTACGTAGTAGCTCTTCTTGTGTGTTTTGATCTTCTATTCCGGATCCACCTTCTTCGGATCCCAAGGAATTAGAAGAGAAGCTAGCAGGAATAGATTCGCGTTCGGCATTTTTATCGATGTTCGATATACTATGCACAAACAGGGATTATCATGTTAAATTTACATCTTTCAATCCGTTTTTCTCGCCTAACGTAGCGAGAAAATGAAAAATTCGAGATCCAACTTATACCTAAATGCTTCCTGTATTTGCATAGAACGACTGTAATCGTCGATCCTATACGGTATAGATCATGCTAACTTAGTATCGATATGGATCGGATTACTGAGAGTCTTGTGAACCGGACAGGCATTTGCCACTTGTAAGAGTCTCTCTCTTTCCTGCTCGCTTAGATTTCCTTCTAATAGCACTACTCTTTCAATATCAGTATGGTCCCCCGCTTTCGTAAGATTCAACTCTATGGATACATTCTTGAGATCCATCTTCTTACGCTGCGCATACATTCGGATCGTAATATCCGTGCAAGCTCCCAAGGCCAAAAGCAGGAATTCATGAGGAGAAGGTCCTAAATCTCCTCCCCCATCTTCCTTGGACTCATCCGCGATCAATTCATGACCGGCTGCCTTAAGGATCGTTTTATAATTTTGTGAAGTGCCTTCTACTCTTGCTTGTACGTCGCTCATAAAAGAGAAATAGGTCCTCACAAAGGGAAAAGCAATCGATTTTTAGGAATATGATGGGAGGAAGAAGAGCTGGACGAGTTCGAAATGGAAAGATCGGATGCGGAGAATCCCACATCCGATCTTGGATTACTACTTACTGCACCGTAGCAACTGTTGGTGCGGCAGGCGTAGGCAAGTATCCGAGCGTTTTGTATCCATCTGCTCCCAGATTGTATTTGATCTTACTGGATAAACTTAAGGTGTCCCCTTTGGTAGTCAGCAAATTGATCGTATCTTGATACGTAAACAGAGGATTGAAAGAGCGGATCAGGGTCGCCAGTCCGGCCACATGAGGGGTCGCCATGGAAGTCCCATCGATCGTATTGTACACGTTGAGAATGTCCTTGTCCATGTAGTTCCAAGAAGTCAGGACAATGGCTGCTCCATACCCGCCAAAAGAAGAATCGGAACTAAAAAAGAAACCGAAAGAACAATCACTTCCGCCGGTACATTTTTTTAGACTGTACTCTTGGAAATTTCCGTTTAAGCTTCCAGTCATCGCATCCAAAATCAAATTAATATTCAGTGGAGTGAATGGATTGCCTGTTCCGGATTTATAACCTACCAATACACCGTCATATCCTGCTTCTGTACTCAAGAATGTATAAAAGGAAGCAGTGACTGCATCTACTCCGGCAGGGACGGAAAAGGTAGTGTAAGCGTAGGAAGAAACGTTGTTATTATATACAATTGGAGTACCGGTCCCATTCGTTATATAACAAGAATTAGGAAGCAATAAAGTAGCATAAATAGTGGAGTTTATAGTACAGCTGGATGTTCCCCAAGAAGAGCCCGTAGAAGAGGAAGAGTTTGTAAGTGTCCAAGAGCTATAATCGGTCACGTTCACAGTCGTATTCTGACCGGCCCAGGTGCTTACAATATTCGTTCCAGGAGCCCCTATATCCACATTTGTAGTATTGTAGTTCGAAAAACTTGCAAGCGCATAGGATTGGTCCAAGGCGGCAATACACAATAAATTCGCTGCTGTAGAAGCGCATGGATAGCCTACAGTACTATCGGTCACATCCGCTCCGTCATTTCCAGCTGCAACGACTACCAATACATCATATACAGTTCCAGCTTGGACAATCGCACTATCTAAGGCTGAATCGAAGCCAGGGCCACCTAGACTCATATTGATGATCTTAGCTCCGTTGCGTGCCGCAAAATTTATACCTTTCATGATGTTCGAAGTACTTCCGGAACCGGCAGCGTCTAAAACTCGAACAGGCATGATCTTGGCAGTCCAACAAATCCCCGAGACCCCAATGGTATTATTTCCCTTGGCGCCAATGGTCCCCGCGACATGGGTTCCATGTCCGGCAAGGTCCATCGGATCCTTGTCGTTATCCGCATAATCATAGCCGATACAATTTCCCAGACTTCTTCCAGTATCGCTTACGCAGGAAGAACTGGACCACATATTGCCGACCAGGTCGTCATGATTATAATTCACTCCGGAATCCACAACCGCTACGATCGTATTCGTACAATCCGTAGAAATGTCCCAGGCATGTTCCATGTCCATGTCGCTACCGGCGACTCCGGGATTATTCGTAGTATAATCTCCTGTAGCCACAGTTTGAGATGTATTATGCAAACTCCATTGCTGCGCAAACTTAGCATCGTTTGGCACCTGCACTGTGCTATGATAGATATAATTTGGCTGAGCGTATTCCACATTTGGTAAATTCGAATAAGCAGATACCGCATCCTCTACCGATTGGACGCTTGCAATCTTAACCAGGCTATGGCCATGTTCGGAAATCGCCTCCGTTATAGCCCCCCCTGCAGATTGCACGATATAGGATTGCACAACAGAATCAGAATCTTTTTTGAATTTAACGATGATCTCCCCGGCCATATACTTTCCGATGATGGTCTGGGTTTGCTTAGAAGAACTAAGGGAGCTCGCCTTTTTCTGAGAAGGAGGAAGCTTAAAGGTCTGAAAGGCTCGCAACACGCTTTGCCCAAATCCGCCTAGGAAATTGGAATCTTTCGCGAGAAGCATTCCACCACCCGCAAACATAAATCCGAAGAGGATCGCGAGAATCAGAGATCGTTTCATAATGTATTTCATAGTGTTTCTTTTATCAACCCAATTAGAAAGTAATGCTTCCGGGAGCAGACGCAGTTTCAGTGATGACCGCAAATCCGAACTTAGTGAATGGCAGCACTTTAAAGTAGTATGTTCCGGAAGAAAGAGTAAATACCGTTTGATTCGCAGTATATGCTCCTCCGTTATAATTTACGATATTGCAGCCGTCTGCATTTCCATTCGTTAGACTTGTGAAAGTGAATCCAGAACCAGTAGCCGAACCTGCATAACAGACCTTGTATCCGCCGCCGAGCGAGTTGACAGCGCCCTGTTTTAAAGCGGGCCAGGTGACCGCAACATTGGTTCCACCGATACCGTTCAAGGTCACATCGATCTCTCCATCCGTAACACTCTGGATACGCAAAGTAGTAGAGATAGAAGATGCTGAATTCGGATGAAAGATAACGTTAAACGCAACGGCCTGGTCCGGCTTGATCGTCAAATTCGTCGGTTGAAAGACAGTAAAATCCGTAGAGTTATCAATAGAGACCGGATTCGATCCCAAAACCAGATCAGTTGTTCCTACGTTCCTTAAGATAAATGCCTTCGTAAAACTCTCAGTGGTTTTAGTTCCAACAAAATTCACGGAAAGTCCACTTGCAGTCAAATCGATCCCATCCGAAGTCACCTGGACCTTGGGACTAGAACTAGCAAGTCCAGTCCCCTTTAATGTAAAGACGAATTTAGAACTCGTTAAATTCCCAGAAAGCGCATCATTGCTCGTAATCGTCAACGTTTCGGTATACGTAGAGGCCGCCGTAGGTGAGAATATAACTGTTAAGTCGGTGGATTCGTTTGCACCGAGACTAGACTTCTTAATGGTTCCCGTAAAAGCGGTACCAGTAAAACTTACAGTTCCGATCTTTAGAGTATTCTGTCCTATATTTCGAACAGTAAGGGTCTTAGCAGAAGATGTAGTCGATTGGACCGCTCCGAATGCAGCGATAGAAGGAACCGCAGTGCTCCCAGTAAAATAGGCAGCGATATCTATTGGAGAGTTCTCATCCTTTACTTGGATCATAGGAAGTTTACTCGAAGTTCCGGTTCCCATTAGCAAAAGAGAAAACTTAGGAACATCGGGCTGATCGGAAAGAATAGACAATGTTGCGTTATGCGCACCGTAATTGGAAGCCCCAGGAGTATATACTAATTTGAATGCGACATTCGCATTCGGAGCCAAGCTTGTATTTGTAGGCTGCGCCAGGATCGTAAATAGAGCCGAGTTCGCTCCTCCGATACTTACCACAGGAGATCCGGTCAGGTTCACAGTGTTTGTACTACGATTGACCAAAGTAACTGTGATCGTCTTTGAATCCCCAGCCACTTGGGTCCCTAGATTCAAACGATTTCCGGAAACATACTCTTCCGAATTGTATGATACTACAAGACCGTCGAAGGAATTCCCCCACTTGAACAGGGGAACCGGAGAACACTCGACACTCAGTAAAATCAGGAGGAAGGAAAATATAGCAAAGATCTTTTTATATTGGACTCGCGTAATTCGCATCATTGGAACTCTTATCCCATCCGTAATATTGTTCAAAAATAGTTTATATGCGCTCTATCTTTCTAATAGTCTTTAACCATCTGGAAGGATTTAGAGGACAGTAAAATTCTCAAAAGTAGGACGATTTTTGGTAAATTTGCGTCAATCTTTCTTAAATTGTTATGCTTAGTATTCTAACTTGTAGATTCCCGCCTAGATTCTCTTCTTTTCCCCCTATTTAACAGCTTTCTAAGCACTTTTTTTCAGGATCTGAGGAGAAAGGTCCCGGAAATAAGTGAGAATTAAGAAGCTTTTATACCCCTATCCTTTAAATACTAACTGCCTCAAAAAAATATCTAAGAGGGTTAAGATGAAGAGAAAATTCGTTCAGCGCCTAAGTGTGCTGGCAGTCGCCGGGATTCTCGCAAGTGTGCAAATGGCATGTAGCGACAAGAATCCGGGAAGTGGTTCGGAATTCGCTGCGTTGACAGGAGCTCTGTCTTCGCTCGGAAATGGGAGCGGTTTACAAGGTTTGCTGGGGAATAAGACTTCTTCCGTGGTTCATGCGGCTAGCAGTTATTTCCATACGGAGATCTATCCTCCGCATTGGCTGCAATGGACGACGGACGGTTCTGCGCCTATTCAAATGGACAGTCCTTTTCTAACTCAGGGCTTACGATGCAATGGTCGTTACTGCGATGATGTGAATCTACTCGCAACGGAAACTTCTTATACGCAAACCAACAGTTGGTGGACGGATTATTTTTCAGAAGAAGGTACCAATTATCGTATCTGTGATAATAACGGTTTTGTAACAGGAATACAGTGCAGTGGAAGTTATTGCGATAACGTTTCCTTACGTTGTTCTCAATTGAATAATAGCGGAGTTCGCACTGGCTGCTATTGGACTGCCGGTGTTTCGGAAGAGGGAGGCGGAAAATTCGTGGCTCCTCAATCCATGTACGTTGCGGGTGCGAGTTGCAACGGCCGTTATTGCGATAATATGTCATTGTATCTCTGCCAAGCAGATAATGGCGGACCAACCTTCGATATGGATGCATTGGCTCATCAATATGCACCTCGTCTGAGATTCGATCAGGAGACGACTACCGGATCCGGAGACTCGAGCAAATGTTTTCCTAGCGACGCAGGATATTATTATGCGCAAAGAGCAGCAGGAGCGACTCCTCAATCTCTTTGTAATAAGGATTATTCCACCATCTCCAATAACCAAGTTCCTATCTACTATATGGCAAGCCAGGTCGGGACGAATGCAGTTGCGATCCGTTATTGGTTCTTTTATTCCTATCAAAGTACATGCTTCTTAAGTTTCGGGAATCACCCAGCAGATTGGGAATCCATGGTCGTGCTGATCGTAAATGGACAACTGCAAAGAGTGGCTTACTTCCAACATGGTGGTTGGTATACAAGAGAACCAGGGAACTATGAAGTCGTAGGTGGAACTCACCCAGTGGGTTATGCGGGTAAGAATGCACATGGGACCTTTCATAACTCGGGAGGATCCGGAGGCTGTCTCTATTTCGACGATTATAGGAATCCGGGAAGCGCGGATTATCATATGGACACTTGGAATAATCTCCAACTTCTTTCCAGAGGAAGCGATTTCCCGGATTGGATGAATTGTACTGGGGATAGTTGCTTCGACGGGATCGGACATCCAATCGAGCAAACAGGAGATCTTCGTTCCATGGGAGGTTGCGGAAAAGACGGATGCGGTTGGTCCTCTTTGGACGCGGATATTCCGTTCCAAAACGATCCTACAGGCTCGGAGTATTCTGCCATCACTGCAAAGCATAGCGGAAGAGTATTGGATGTTCCTGGAGCAAGCACAAGCGACAGCGTGAACATAGATCAGTATTCGAACTGGAACGTGGACAATGAGAAATGGTCCTTAGAATCCACAGGAGACGGCTATTACAAGATCATCGCTAAGCATAGCGGTAAGTGTATGGACGTGAAGGGAGCCTCTACTTCTGCAGGGACCAATGTGGTCCAATATTCTTGCAGTGGAAATACGAACCAAAGGTTCCAACTGCTTCCTTATAGCGACGGATTCTTCTCCATCCAGGCGAAGCATAGCAGTCAATGTCTGGACATTGCAGGAGCCGCAATGGGAGACGGAGGTCTTCTCATCCAATGGCCTTGCGCTTGGACAGATAACGAGAAGTTTAAATTCACTCGTTAAGAGATTGATTCGCGCCTTTAAAGAAGGTGCCGGATCGGAATGCTACGGAGGATTTTTGCCTTTGTAGCATTCTTTTCATTTTTCAAAAGATAATTAAAAGCCGAGATCCTTGGACCTCGGCTTTTCTATATTTGAATCGATCTGGAGTAAGGAGACCCTTAGATCTCGGCTTTCCATTTTCTTGAATGTTGTCGGAAGCTTAAGGAGCTGCGTCCAATCGCTTCTTTGCGAGAGCGATCACGGCTTGGAAGTCTTTCAGACTCATTTCATTCTTGTGCCCCAGAGGAGAATCCGCTAACTCGCTATGATCATGTCCATAAGGAACATTTTCTTTGCGTAGATCCGCAGGAGTTAAATAGATCGTTTTAGATCCCCTAGTGACTGCAAGGTAATCGGAATCGTTTGTCTTCTTGGAGTGGCTTGCATTATTTTCGGATTCCACATGACCCTCGCAATGACAGATCATGGTCATATCCTCAACCATTCCGGTATAAAAGGAAGTTCCTCTTACTCCGGCAGTAACTGTTGGCGTATGTAAGGAAACGCCTTCTCCTTTTAGGAGTTTCTTTGTAGTCAGCCAAGTGCTCCCCTTCTCTTGGATGAATAATTTTTCGTTTTCCTTTTCGGTGAAACGGAATTTGGAATTGGACTGAACTTCTACCAATGTAGAATTTTCTCCAAAGGTAATGACCGCAGTGGATCTGTCTTCGGTCTCGACTACATCTCCGTTCTGCAACTCTTGGAGTGGAGCCACTTTGATCTTTTGGTCTCCTCTTTCAATTGTTACATTTCCGGAAACGAAGGTAATAATTCCCTTCTTCCTATCCGATTTGCCTTTATCGCAACCCATAGAAATAAATAGGGCGAAATTCAGCACAAGAAGGCACTGGAGTATCTTTTTCATTGCACGATTCATCCTTGCAAAACTTGTATTTGTTAGCTGGACCGAGTAGATTGCTTTTCTTATATTAAATTGCAAATCTTTTATTGGCCTTCCGTTTGTTCCGATCCGTTTAGCGTCCGTTGCCAAGCCCCCTAATCCGAACCCTTTTCCGAGCAAATTCTGCCGTTTTGACTTTTTGGTTTTAGAGAATGATTTGCCTGCGTCCTTGTCCAACAGGAAAGAATGCAAAGAGCGCATTACTTCAGCAACAAACAGTAGTTAGCTGATAGGAGTCTTGCTATGAAACTCGTTTTGTCCGACAAACTTTCTTCACTGGAAAAGAGATCTTCCCTCCGGACCTATATCTATATAAGTATAGTTTCTATCTTCCTATTAGAATGCAATTCTGCAAAGCCGATCAGCATCGATGCGAGCTCTTCTGTGATCGGCGCCTTACTCTCGGATGGAAGTCTAGGCTTATTCTCAGGTCCTTCTAAATCTTCAGTCAAGGTAACTGTGGCCGGGTATCAAAATCTGGATAGCAGTCCTATGAGCCTGACCCTTACCGATACGAGCACCACTCTGACCCAGGACCTAGAGATTTCGGATAACGGTACATTCTCCTTTTCAACATCTTTGGATCCGGGAAATCCGTATTCGATTACCCTGAACGATTATACCAAAGGCCAGGCATGCATTCTAACAGGTGACACCGGAACTGCGGGCTCTTCTTCTCCTGCAAAGATCGATTGCGAAAGGACTCTAGTCGTCGCGGCCGCTGTTACTTGCTGCGGCCCTTCCGGTCCACCGATCGTCCTCTATCCGATCAATCACAAGACTAGTCCTTTTACGATCGGGACCTCCGTTCCTATTTCTTCGTCAGCAACTTATATCCAACTCGATCTGATCTGGAACGGAAATAAGTATCTTTTAGTATGGACCACGGCTGGCGACTCGGTATCCGGTCAATTTTTCGATATCGCGTTAAATCCGATCGGTTCGAACTTCCCCATTTATGCCGGTGGAGGAACTACGATCAGATCGCTGGCAGCCGAATATAATTCTAATTCGGATGAATTCGCAATCGTCCTATCTGATACTACTCCTGCGGTAAAATATGTTAGGTTAAATTCTGTGGGGATTGTTTTGAATTCCAATAACGTGGAATCATTGGGAGCCGGTCTTAATTTCGGGAATGTTGATGTGATTTGGGATGGAAGCAAGTATATTGTAGCTTTCGAAGAACACAACAATTTGGATTTAAGCAATAATTTAGCGGTTTTTAGTTTTACAAACGGAACAGCCTCTCTGATGAATCGAATTGCTCTAAGCATTGGTATCGGCATGGTCACACCAACGAATCAAGCGTTTAACGGGGTAATCGGCGTTGCCTTTCCAAATCTTCTGCGGACGACAACCGACACTTGGCTATTCTTTAACCGAACAAATTCCAGCGACGAGCTAACAGTAACTGATTCCAGTCTCTTTGAATGGAAAAACTTTTCCGGATCCCCTACAAAGATAAAAGAGGACCTAAACCCTTTCAGTTGTCCTCCACAAACCGATCCGGCAAACGGTCTGGAATTTTACGTTCCCCATGCAGTGGATCTAGGCGGGGAGATCCTTTTGAATTACGAACTTCACTGTGAAGAAGCAATCTCGAGCCCGTTCTTATTCGATAATATATTCCATCTGGCGATCAATCCGAGCAACGGAGTCCCAGGCACCCCTCAATTGTACACAGTGTCCACTGGGCATAACCGTTCCTATGGCTCTTCCATGACCTGCAGAAAGGACAAATGCTATACGAGCACCGGGACATTCATTAATAATTTCTATCTTCTGGACCCGAATTTAGATGGGACTCCAAATAATTTTTTTCCGATCGCCGCTTCGGACCAGGGATTTTTAACGGTAATTCAGTAACAAACGTTAGTTGCAACTCCGAACTATTTGGTTCCTGATTTTGTAACGTTCATTTCCGATACGTCGGCTATTTGTTAGTTTCCCCTATTAATAGCTCAAACAATCGGAACTCGTTTGTTTATTTGGTATCAGATGTAACGCTGTACAAATCTCTCGCGAAGGATTCTCGGATGAAATACTCGGACGGAAATACATTCTATCTTTCTAAAATAGCTCGATTTGTCGGCGCGAAGACCATTTGTCTCCTTTTTCCCATATATTCCTTGATGGATTGTAATAACGCCCAGGCCTTGAATATAGACGCGAGCTCTTCTGTGATCGGTGCACTCTTGTCCGACGGGAGCAGTGGTTTGTTTGGAGGCACAACTTCTCCCTTTGTGAAAGTTAGCGTGAGCGGGTACCAAAATTTGGCGGGAAAGCCGATGAATCTTACTCTTACAGACAGCACAGGAGTCGTGAGCGACCAAAGTCTGCAGATCACCGCCGATGGTTCTTATACATTTGGGACAGCCTTAAATCCTGCTTCCGGATACACAGTCAGTCTAGGTACTTACACTGGCGGACAGAACTGCTCTTTAACAGGAGGCACTGGAACGATCGGCACGAGCGCCTCCCCTAAAATAGATTGTGAGAGGAATCTTGCTATTGCGGCCACTTGGTTTGCAGGCAGCATCCCGGTTGCGAGATTGTTCCAGATCAATCAAATCACCCAGACCCAGGTGGGATCTTCTATCTTTCTCTCTCAATCTGCCTCGGTCCCAGCCATCGATATGGTTTGGAATGGTACGAACTATTTTGTGGTCTGGAATGGTTCTCCTGGCACTTCCGCAGTAAAAGGAAGGTTATTCGATATGGAATTCACTCCTCTAACCGCCGAATTCCCGATCGCGAGCGGAACCATTATCAAATCGGTTGCTGTAACATACAATTCTACTCTCAACGAATATGCGGTGGTGTTTTCCGATAATGGAAGCGTTTCTACTGCGATGAATTCCGTAAAATACATCCGAGTCCAACCGGATGGTACCCTTATAGGATCTCCTATTGTAATAACACAGGTGATCGGAAGCGTCGGGACCTTGTTCGGATACGCAGATATAGTTTGGGACGGAAGTAAGTATCTGACCGCATTCGAAGATCATGATAATAATACGGACGATGCTCCAAATAACTACGTAGATCTGTATAGTTTCACGAACGGAACTCCAAGCATCGTTACGAAACTCAGTTTATTCAGTGGGACAGGTTCCACTGGGGCGATCTTTCCGGTGGGAACGACTGGAGCGGCTTATCCGAATTTCCTTAGGACTGCTACGGATACCTGGCTCTTCTATAATCGTAGCAATGTGGATTCTCTAGATAAAACGGTAGACGCAAGCTTGATGGAATGGAGAAATTCCGGGTCCAGCGGAACCCAGATCATCAAGGATACGATTCCCGGAGGTTGCAATCCGAATACGGGGTACCAGCTATATGTTCCCTCCGCTACGAACTTCGGAAATAAGATCCTAGTCGGTTACGACTTACGTTGTGCGACTTCTTCTATCAATAACTACAATGTGTATCATGCTCCCATTAGTCCGAGCACAGGAGCGGCCACTTCACATATTAATTACTCTGGTCCGATCTTACCCGCGAATTTTACCATGGGAGCTTCTACAGCTTGTAGAAAGTCCCGTTGCTATACGAGCGCAGGAGCCGTATCAGACGGACTTTATCTCTTTGATCCTGGGATAGACGGAAGCACAGATACATTCCTGAAATTCATGTCGGCTTCTCCCGGAAACGGTCCTGACTTTCCGATCCAAACGGTAACCCAATAACGGACAAGAGAATATCCGCTATCTAATCGAACTATAGAAGATCTAAGAAGATGTATTTGCGAATCAAATCGTTTATCACCAAACAAGCATTAGTCTATAGATTGAGATTTCTTCTTCTACTCTTCTTATCCTTTTTTAGTTGCTCTTGCTATAAGCCTCCTCCTGGAGGAGGGCTACTGGACTTCTTCAATTTCAAGACTAGCTTGGATGCGATAGACACCCCGGTCCCAGTATTCGCACAAGTTTCCGGTCTAAGTTCCGGGACCTTGACCGTAACCAACGGCCTGGGAGAAACCTTGACGTTCACCTCCAATGGAGCCCAAAAATTTCCTACTCTGGTAAAGTATAAGTCGGCTTATTCGGTCACCTTGTCTGGACCGGTTGGGGCAAGCGTCAATCTCACCTGTAAGATCAGTAATCCGAACGGACCTATCCTTCTTCCTCAGACGACCATCTTCATTACCTGCGGAGTGGTCTTTTACGATCTTTCCGTAAACGTAATCGGATTAGATCCGACAGTAGCCGCAACGGATCCATTGATCCTACAGAATATGGGAGATCGGATTTCCTTTAATGCGGATGGGACAAAGAAATTCGCCACACAAGTAGGTGACGGTGCAAGTTATTCTGTTAGTCTCATTTCCGTTCCCAAAGGACATACCTGTTCTTTTATTCCGGTTACCTCAGGAAGCGGGAATATTTCCGGCGGCCCCTTGACGCTTACTCTGGATTGTATTTCTCCTTTAAAATATATTCCCTCGACCGGGATCCTAGCTCCTTCAAGCAAAGTCTCGATACAACTCTCCTATCATGGGATCGATCCCGGTAGCTGTAGCTTCGACTTCATAACTATATCAGGAAAAAATAATGCAGCTGCGACGGCGAGTCCTCCTAGCATTACTTATCCTTCCGGGACAAACAATAATACGATCGTTCTCGTTCCGAACGGCCCTGATTTTTGGGGCCCTTCCGGAGAAGGTTTCGTCCAACTGAGCGGTTGCACCGGAGGAGGACTTCCTATCTCGAACGGAAATCCGATCCTCTTAAATCTCACGGTGGCATCTAATATCCGTTTCGTAGATGTAAATGATCCGAGCGCAGGAGATACTCCGGGCTGTGGAGTATTAGGAGATCCTCCTTGTAGGAGCATACCGCAAGGGATCACGGAATGCGACGCCTCGGGACTTCCTTGTTCCGTATTCGTTGCGGAAGGTACGTATCCAGTTGTGTCCCAAATTTTCTTAGGAAATACCACCTCTCTGGTCGGAGGTTTTCCTTCCGGTTTCTCTAGCTTGGCCCCGGATCCGGTCAATCATGTAACGTTGATCCAAGATACTAGGATCGGATGCGGGGCGGTTCCGACAGACTTTTGTATAGCCGTATCCATATCCACTGTAGGACTAAATCCTGCTTCTACGAGCTTAACAGTGAGCGGGTTCACGATACAGGTCAATTCTGCAAGTTATTCGGAAGGGATCCTCTTGAACGGATGCAAATTCAACTCCGGGCAAATACGCATAACGCAAAATACGATCTTAGGGGATCTTACAGTACCACCAGGTAGCGATGTGAATTCAAATGGAAGAGGGATCGAAGTAGCAGGCTCCGAAAATATTGTGATCTCCGGAAATACGATCCGAGGCCCTTCTCGAAAGAATTCATCCGAAGGGATCTTTTTGATCGGCTCAGGCCTATCTCAGCCAATCATCATTACCGGGAATATCATAGACGGGATGATCGCAGATTCCGGCATCAGCGCGGCAATCGATCTAGACTTCTCTGCGGCGATCATTGCCAACAATAAGATCAACGCATACCAATTCCTGAACCCAACTCCGGTAGCCGTCATTTCCGCTGGGATCATGATAGACGACGCGTTCGGAGGAACTAGTTACATATTCAATAACGATATATTCGTGCCGGATTCGCAATCCGGAATGTGGGGCCCGGCAGTAGGTATCGCCGCGAACGGAGATATAGACGGTTCCTTTCTCATCCTGAACAATCAAATATTCTCTACGGTTGCAGGTTCCACAGGAAATACACTAGCCATCCTACTTTCCGAACCCCCTGCCCCTCCTTTTAGTACGATCCTGAGAGGAAATAACTACTTCACCGGCACAGATATTGTCGTTACGGGTTCTCTCGTAAACTCCAACAATTATAACTCGAATCCTAGATTTAAGAGCACGACCCTAATCGATCAGCTCTGGAACTTCACTAGCTCCAGCGGAACTTCTTCTCCTACCGATTCTCCCTGTTCTTCTCTCTATGGGGGAATAGATCTCAGCACGATCGGCTTACCTCTGGCCGCTATCCCTTATATCGGGATCGATTTTTCCGGGAACGGAAGAACTACGATCACAAACCCGCTCACTCCGATCGGAGGAGATGGGATCTCCATCGGCGCCGTCGAATCGGATTCGAACTGCTTCTGATTATATCATTATTTTAGAATATACTTATTTATAAAAGGGAGAATAGAATGAAAAACTTGCTGATTAGCTTGGGAATGATGGCCTTGTTGCTTCTTTTAAGTGGACAGGGATTATTCGCGCAGAGTCTAAGAAACTCTAATGGAAACGATAGAGCCGGTGTGGATTCCAGCGGAACGATCCGAAATTCCTCCGGAAACGTAGGAAGGATCGACTCCAACGGTACTGTACGAGACAATTCAGGTCAACAAATTGGAAGAATAGATTCCGACGGAACCGTGAGAGCAAGCTCCGGTCAACAAATCGGAAGAGTGGACTCGGATGGAGTCGTACGAGGAAGCTCAGGACAACAGATTGGAAGAGTGGACTCGGATGGAACTGTGCGTGGAGGTTCCGGCCAACAAATCGGAAGAGCAACAGGCGTTAGTCGCCAATGGGCTGCAATAGCCTTCTTCTTCTTTCCTCATTGATCCGATCTCTTTTTAAGAAGTCCTGGTCTAAAACGGAACAGGGCTTCTTTCTTTTTAAGGGTATAGCACCACTCTATTGTTCGTATAATCCGCGACCCAAAGTCCGCAAGAAGTCAGAGTAAGAGCGTTCGGCCCAGCCAACTGAGACTGGGAAAGAGTCAGATTCGGATTGCTCGTAGTATAATTAGGCTCGCCTAACACGTTATCCGCGTCCATACCGATCCCAAACGGAGAAGAAAAATGGATCGCCCTTTGGTTCGAATAATCGGAGATCCATAAACCCCCTTTCGAATCGGTGGCAAGTCCTGTCGGAGTCCAAAGTCCGGTCTGAGAGGTGGCATTCACCGAGGCTGTAAAACTAGACTGCCCCAAAACAATATCCGCAGACATATCATTGGACAAAGGAGAAGAAAAATGCATGACTCTTTGGTGTGCCGTATCGGAAACCCAAAGACTTCCGGAAGATTCCATAATGATCCCGATCGGATTCGAGAAAGTTGAACTACTCACGGCACCCGAAGTGCCGGAAGTAAAACTCGTCTGACCAAGCACTAGATCCGCAAAAGCGCCGCTCGCAGGGATCGGAGAAGGAAAGTGAACGGCGCGATTATTCGCAGAATCAGCGACCCAAACTCCTCCCGAAGAATCCACGACCGCAGCCCGAGGATGATTGAGTAATACTTCGGAAACCCCAGAAGCTCCAGTACTGGAGCCGATCACTTTATCCGCAGAATCCCCGGTAGCAACTCCATTCGGAAAATGCAATATTCTATTATTATTATAGTCCGCTACCCAAAGTCCGCCTGCGGAATCAACTGCGAGATTTTGGGGATTATTGAACTGGTTCAAGCCGGTGCCGACCGTTCCACCCAGGATTATATCCGGGGTCCCCCCACTTGCCACGGAAGAAGGATAATGCAGCACACGATTGTTCTGGGTATCGGAAACCCAGATCCCTTTGGAGTCATGGGTAATCCCCTGGGGTTGGTGCAATTGTGCATCTCCCGAACCACTCCCATTCGAAGTAAAATCGATTTGGCCTAAAACGAGTGCGGCATTCTCACCTAGGGCCAAACCTCCGCTAGCGGGGCAGGAACTAGAGGTAATGATATCCGAGGTAACCACCGAAAGCAAAAGACCGCTGGCATGGCTCATGTCCAAATTCATTGCTTTGGCGGAATTGCAATCCGTAAATTGCAGAGAGAGAAGTAGGATAGTTAGAGATAAAAATGATCTTCCCTGAAAAGGGCCGGGTTTGATTTCGCTTGGCATGGTCCACGTCCTAGCCTAGATTACTAACTTAACAACAACAAGTCGGAAGGATAGATTTGATCCTATTTTCCTTTTTTATCTCGGGCTTCGTCCAGCAGAAATAATTTTTCTTGGATCCCCTGCCTTTCCGTCTGGGTTTTGGCCAAAGAATAGGCGGCTTTCAGATTAGACCTGGACCTTTCCTCATCCACTTCCTTATACAGTTCCCCCAGTAGAAGGTAATAGAAATGGTTGTTCTCTAAGCGCAATACCTCCGCCTCTGCCAATGCGATTCCCCTTCCCCTCACCTTATATAATGCAAAGATCCGGTTTAGAGCAACGCTAGGGGAATAATTGATCAGAAGAAGTCTGTTATATAGATCCAGGATTTCCTCCCATTTCTCGGGGGTATCTTGCTTATTGCAATGCCAATAGGCGATCCTTGCCTCCAGATGGTAGGAACTGATCTCTTTGCCCTGAACAGAAAGATCCAAAAAGTGGATCCCTTGGCGTATCAGATCCTGATCCCAAAGACTCTCATCCTGTTCTTCATACAAGATCATAGGATCCGTATCCGTTTGTCTGGCATGGAAGCGAGACGCATGAAAGCACATGAGCGCGAGCAAGGCATTGGTCTTGGGAAGATTTGTCTTTTCGTATTCGGCGAGGGTGACCCCTAAGCGAAGCGCTTCCAAACAGAGATCCTTTCTTAAGATACGATCCTGGGTCTTGGAATAGTATCCTTCCGTAAATAATAAATATATAATGTGCAGCACATTGTCCAATCTCGCAGGGATCTCTTTCTCCGGAGGAAGCTCCATTTTGATCTTCTCCGCCCTAAGCTTCTCCTTGGCTCGGAAGAGTCTCTTGTTTACCGTTTCCTTATTCGTAAGGAAGGCTTCCGCGATCTCGTCTATTCCGAACCCACAAAGAATCCGTAGGGCTAGACCGATCTGAGCCTCGCTAGCGATCGCAGGATTACAGATCGCGAACAGCATTCTCAATTGACTATCCTTTATATTCTCCTCGGAGAAGTTTAGCTCCTCCGATCCTTCCGGATCTTCCGTCTTAGGAGCGATCTCCGGAAGGATCTTATTTTGGAAAATCTTATTCCTTCTGAAATAATAGAGAGTCTTTTGCTTTGCTACCACATAGAGCCAAGCAGTCGGATTCGGAGGAAGTCCCTTGAGCCCCCAGTTTTCAGCAGCAAGCAAAAAGGTCTCGCTAACGATGTCCTCGGCGATCTCTATATGCTGTAGACCATAAAGGCCGCTGATCACTGCGACCATTTTGGAAAACTCCTGCTGGAATAAGTATTTTAAGGATTCCTGATCTTCTTCCATTGGCCTACAATCTATTCGTAGATAGGTCGGATCTCCACACTACCATTCGCGTCTACTGCCGGGCAGCCGTGAGCCAAGGTGGTCGCTTCTTCCAGACTCTCCGCCTTGACGATAATGAAGCTTCCCAGTCTTTCACGGATCTCCACGAATGGTCCGTCGGTAACTACTCCTCCCGCTTTCAATACCTTTCCTTCTAAGGCGAGTCTAGGTCCATGGCTTGCGAGTTTTCCCTGGGCGGCGATCCCGCTCACCCATTCCTTCCATTTCTTTCCGAGAGCCTCCATCTCCTTGGGAGACGCATTGCTATAATCATAACTTGGCTGTCTAAAAAGCAGCATGAATTCTTTCATTTCCTTCTCCTTTAAATATTCAGAATATTGAATATATTCTTTTTCTCACATCCAACCCGTTTTCCATTGACGATACGTGATCATCAGAAGAAAAAAGAGGGTCAGAGGGATCATCATCTTTCCGTAACCCACTCCGGACAATGCGTAAGAAGCGGCAGCTCCCAGCAAATTGAATGAATATCCCGAATAGGCCCATTCTTTCAAAGTCTTAAATCTATTCTGAAGAAGGCCCAGTCCACCTAGCACCTTTGCAGTGCCTAGAATCTTCAAAATATAAACAGGATATCCTAAAAGAAGAATCCCATCCACATTCGGTTGAAAGCTCGCCAGGTAACCGACCCCGGCCATGATCATTGTGATCGAGATGAACAGGATCAGAGTCCAGTAGATCCATTTAGCGGTCTTGATCCATTTCTCCTTCTTGGCTTCCAGACTTGCGGAACCTTCTTCTTGGTAACTTGTTGAATTCGACATTGTTTTCTCCTGATCGCGATTTGCGATCTCAACCGGATAAGGACCGAGATCCGGGGAATTGGACAATCCTCAGAAAAAAAATCCGGAGTTTTTGCACTTTTTATAAACTTAGGTATTTACCTAACTAAATTCCTGTGCTATACTTAGGTAAATGCCTAACCAAACTTCTACATTGGACAACCTCTTCCATGCATTGGCAGATCCGACCAGGCGATCCGTTTTGGAGCGTCTCAGCCTGGGTCCCGCCACAGTGGGGGAATTAGCTGAGCCTTTCGATATGGCTCTTCCTTCCCTAATGCAGCATTTACATGTGTTGGAAGACTCTGTACTTGTTAGCTCTCAAAAAGTGGGTCGGATCAGGACCTATCGGCTTACCTATAAGCAACTGGAATTGGGAGAACTATGGTTTGCGAAGCAAAGAGCGACTTGGGAGAAACGACTCAATCAGCTTGATACATACTTACTGGATCTAAAGGAGAAACAAAATGACAGTAATTAATTATTACCAACCGGATGCGAAGAGAGACCTGACCTTCGAAAGGATCGTAGACGTTCCAAGGGATCTGGTCTGGGCTGCCTGGACCACTCCCGCACATATCCTGAAGTGGTTCACCCCGGCTCCTTGGCAAACGATCGATTGCGAGATCGATCTGACACCGGGCGGTATCTTTCGTACCACTATGCGTTCTCCGGAAGGAGAAGAGTTCCCGAACATGGGCTGCTACTTGGAGATCGTTAAGAACGAAAAACTGATCTTTACGGATATGCTAGAGCCAGGCTATAAACCTTCTCCAGGCGGATTCTTTACTGCAGTACTTACGTTAGAAGACCATAAGCAAGGAACTCTGTATAAAGTATTGGCCAGACATAAGGATGAAGAGGCTCGGAAGAAACATGAGGACATGGGATTCCACGATGGCTGGGGAAAAGCATTGGATCAATTAGTCGCTCACATGAAAGCGGTACGTTAAGTAGAATGATGAAAGCAGCTCGGAACGAATTGTTTCTTTTTGATCCGAGCGCATTTCCGATCACTATTTACTATTTCTTCAACAATGTAGTTTTTAAATCGACAGCAGATTTCTTCCCTGTCGATTTAAAGTGCATAATAAAAGCAATTTATCCCTTGTAGCATTCTTTTCTAGATCATTCTCATCATAGAAATACATCGGAAGGCTGAATTGCAAAGAAGATCGATCTAAATTTCTATAGAAAGTTCCCATTTTTGAAAAAAATCTTGCGTCATGCTAAGTTCTATATTATCTGGAGATCAGTGTTTGGGAATTTCTTACATAAATGCGTCGTTGCGCTTCTATTGGCGATTATCATATTGCCGACAGAACAGGATGGAGTCGCCGATATAGACGTTTTATCGTCTGGTTTGACTCAATCTATCGAAGCTATCGACTTTGATGCTTCTCACGATAATTCCATTGATGCACGTTCCTTTCGTCAAAGATTCGACTTCCTTGATTTTCATATCCAGAATTTCGAAGAGTTAGAGGAGTTCAAAACTTCTTTCTATTCTGTTACCTTTACTTGGGATGAATATTTCTACTCAAAGCGGATCTCCGTCCTATTACTCAATCTACCTCCCCCAATCTTAGCCTAATTACCACTGAAACGATAGTACAGCCTATTTCGCAGACGTATCCTGTCCGCGAGAGCTGGCAACGGATCGATCGAGTTTTACGATCTTAGTAAATCGGAAGTATTACGAGAGGCTTTGCCCAGGCCCTTCGGTCTAACGACCGTAATAAAAGCATGAGCATATGATGAGCGAAGCTACATCTATTAGAATTCGATAAAATTCTAATGATCTCGTATATTCCTGCACATATTTCGAAAACCGATCTCGAACTATAATTCCTCAAAACTGTGAGGCAGGGTGTAGTACCTGATGTTTTTATCTTATACAAATCGAATACGGATCCTAGTGATCCTAGCGGCAGCCTTGTCTCTTTGCACTGCCGGGTTCTTACTGACCCAAAAAAAAGGTTCGGATCTTCCCGACCTCCAACCTCCCCATGTTTCCGAGGACGGAACTAGGATCCGATTCCGGCAAGACGATCCTGGACTAGAATTGATCAAAGTAATGGAAGTGAGTAAGCGAGGAAACTTCGTTAATGTAGATCATCCCGCTGAACTAATAAAAATAGATCGAGGAATGGCCTGGATAGAGTCGGATATCCCTGAATCCTCAGTAGGCAAACTAAAAGAGTCCGAACATTTCGATATCCGACCCCTACTCTCTTCCAATGAACTCTTCGAAGGCCAGGCAAACCTAAATACAAAGGAAGTGGATCCTATCTCCCGGAACCTAAAAGTGAAGATCAAATTCCGAAATTTAGGCGAAAGATTCAAGGTCGGAGAAAGATTTCTACTGAGAGTTAAAGAAAAGGTAAATTATAAAAACATCATACTTCCATCTATATCCGTTCTATCTGTCGAAGGAAAAAATTATGTGTTCTTGGAAACCGAACAACGTGAGTTCCTTCTAAAAGAGATCAAGCTCGGAGAAGTGGACGAGGAAAAGAGCATCATCACCGAAGGCTTGGAAGAAGGCGATCGGGTCGTGAGCGACGGGGCAATTCTACTAAAGGGACTCAGTTTTGGGTTTTAGGTAAATAGATATGAAGATCATCAACGATATCCTAGAAGCTGCGTTAAAGAACAGGCTTCTCACTTTAACGATCGGTGGAGTCACCTTGATCATAGGGATCTGGTCCTGGATCCATATCCGTAAGGAAGCCTATTCGGATATCGCGGACACCCAAGTCCGCTTGGTCGCAAAATTCCCCGGCAAGGCAACCTTAGAAGTGGAAGAAAGGGTGACCATGCCTATCGAAAGAGTACTTCACTCCACTCCTAACGTGATCGTAAGACGTTCCAGAACGATCAACGGGCTCGTGGTCTTCCAGTTCGTATTCGAAGAAGGTACGGACGATTACTTCGCAAGGATGAGGCTCATGGAAAAGGTCCGAGATGCTGTCATCCCGGACGAGGTGGAACCTACCCTTGCTCCTATGAGTTCCCCGGTCGGCGAGGTATATCGCTACGTCGTGGAATCCATAGACGGCACTCGCACTCCCATGGAGTTGAGAAGTATCCAGGATTGGATCGTCATTCCTAAAATGCTACAGATCTCCGGGATTGCCGATGTAGTTACCTTCGGAGGTCTTCCGAAACAATTCCATATCGTGATGAACCCCGAAAGCTTGATCCGTTATCATGTCACTGTTTCGGATGTGATAGACGCCGTGCAGAACAACAACTTGAACACCGGCGGTAACTTCTTATTGCAAGGGGAGCAATCCCTTCCGATCCGATCCTTAGGAGCCATCCGAGAGATCGGTCAGATCGAAGATATCGTCGTAAGGACACTGAACGGAGTACCCGTATTCATAAAAAATATAGGTAAGGTGGAGATCGCTCCTCCGATCCCAAGCGGTGTGCTTGGATACACCATCCAAAACGACCAAGAGGGTCTCATCGATGTGGACTCTTCTGTTCAAGGCCTAGTCGCTATGCGTCGTTGGGTTGAGCCTAACGCATTCCTGGAAAGAGTTCGAGACAAGGTAAAAGAGATCAACGAGAAGTACATGCCGGATGGAACTCGCTTGAGGAACACTTACGATAGAGGGGATCTAGTGCAGTATACTCTTCGCACGGTAGGGATCACTCTCTTAGAAGGGATCATCCTAGTCAGCCTGGTGGTAGTATTCTTTATCGGAAGTATACGAGCCTCCATAGTGGTGGTGGCCACGATACCGTTTGCCCTTCTATTCTCCTTTACCATGATGAATGCCTCCGGGATCTCGGCAAGCTTACTCTCCCTCGGAGCTGTGGACTTCGGGATCGTGGTGGATAGTGCCGTGGTGATGGTAGAGAATATCATGAGGCGGTACAAGAATGCGACTCCTCAGGATAAACAGAGAGGGATCGTTGCATTCACAAAAGATTGCGGTTCCGAGGTGGCTACGGAGATCCTATTTGCGATCCTCATCATCATTCTCGCCTATCTCCCTATCTTCTCCTTTGAGCGTATCGAAGGAAGGCTATTCAAACCGATGGCCTTCACTCTCTCCTTTGCCATCTTCGGGGCGCTTCTATTCACCATGACCATAGTTCCCGTGCTCATGTCGTACTTCTTTAGGAATTATTTCGAGTCCCCAAACCCGGGACCTATAGAGATGCACAACCCTATCTACCATTGGGTAGAGAAGAAGTACGAATCAATCGTTCACTATTTGGTGGAAAGATCTAAGAGAGTCGTGGCCATCGCATTCTCCGTCGTCGGGGTCCTGCTCGTAATCGGAGCGACTACCTTGGGAACAGAATTCTTACCTTCCCTCGATGAAGGTGGATTCACACTTCGACTCTATTTCCCTGTAGGCATCTCCTTACCGGAAGCTAAGAAATTCATTCCTAAGGTTAGACAGATCATTTATAAGAATGAGATGGTAAACACCATCTTATCCCAGTATGGAAGGAACGACGACGGGACAGATCCGCTTCCTCCGAACCGATTGGAAGTCTACGTAGGATTAAAAGATTATAAAATGTGGAAGGAGAAGATCACTAAGGAGCAATTATTGATCCGACTCCGAAACGACCTAGAAGAAGGACTCCCTAGCGTGAGAGTCAGCTTCTCCCAGCCGATCATGGACAACCTTTCGGAAGCCATCATGGGGACCATCGCCGACCTTGCGGTATTCGTCTCCGGACAGGACATGAGAGTGATGCGGGATCTCGCAGACCAGATCTTAAAGATCGTAGCCGAAATGAAAGGAGCGAGCGAATACGGGATCGAACAGGAAGGTCCGGCTCCTCAGTTGGTGATCCGGATCAAACGGGATGTGGCCGCTCGTTATGGGATCAATGTAAGCGATATCCAGCAATTGATAGAAGCGGCTGTCGGTATGGAACCGATCAGCTATCTATACGAAGGACCGATGGATAATCCTCCTAAAGAACGTGCTCTTTTCGGGATCGTCGCTCGTTTCTCCAAAGACTATCGTGAATCCGCTAGAGAAATCGCAAGGATCCCGATCATCTCCCCTAAAGGAGAAAGGATCCCTCTCTCCGAACTTGCAGATATCACCCAAGAAGATTCTCCTACAATGATCTTCCGCCAAGACGGAAAAAGAACCGTCACAGTTCGCTTGAACGTACGAGGAAGGGACCAAGGTGGTTTCGTAGCGGAATTGCAAAAACGGGTAAAGAACGAAGTCCATTTCCCAGACGGCTACGAAGTGAAATACGGAGGTCAGTATGAGAACCTGGCCCGAGTAGGAAAGCAGCTTGCGATCGTGATCCCTTTAACGATCGGGATTATCTTTGGTCTATTATATTTACTTTATAGAGATCTAAGATCCGTATTCGTGGCACTCTCTTGTATTCCACTCTCTTTGATCGGAGGAATTTACGCGCTTCTTATGAGGGGATATTACTTCAACGTATCCGCCGGAGTCGGGTTTATCTCCTTGTTTGGGATCGCTACTATGGCAGGGATCCTATTCGTATCCAAGGCAAATCACTTTTTGCACGATAAGACTCCGGGAGCACCAAGAATGAATGTAAGAGAAGCTGCTATCGCTTCCGCAGTGACCCAACTCCGTCCTCGTTTGATGACCATGTTACTCGCTCTATTGGGACTGATCCCGGCCACTATGGCGACCGGCGTCGGTTCCGACGTACAAAGACCTCTTGCGACAGTGATGGTAGGTGGACTAACGTCCGCACTACTCTTAGTTCTTACTGTAATGCCCAGCTTATACATCCTAGTGATGAAGAAGCGAGAAGAAGAACATTCTTATCCTTCTACAAGCAGCTCCCTAGTATTGCACCCGGAAGCAATTTCCAGCTACGAGGGTGACGATCAGCATTCGGATTACGAAGGATCCATTTCCCCCAGTAGGACAAGCAAAAACCGCAAGAAGTCCTCTACCTTCTTAAAAGGCAAAAAGACCAAAAAGTAAGATCGATTGAGCGCAGATGAGAACTCAAAAATTTAGAGTTCCATTTGCGCTTTTTATTCCCATTTTGCCGGAAAAAAGGCTTTTGACAGCAAAATAGTGCATATACATTTTAGTCTAATAGAAGAGTCACTCAAAGAACGTATCAGGCATGAAACAGAAACTACAACCGGAAGATCTGAAGAAAATAGGCCTATCCTGCCTGAATGTTAGCCTCAGAAGGACTACGAGAAAAATCACTTCCTTTTATGATTCCGCATTAAAGCCCTCGAGCCTAAGGATCACTCAATTCACGATCTTAGTCAGCATAGGCTTGGAGAAGGATTGTAGTATTACTGATCTTTCCAGACTGACCGACATAGACAGGACCACTCTCCAGAGAAGTCTAGAGATCCTAAAAAGGGACGGACTCATCCGGATCGAAAAGAAGGAAGCTGGGAATATCAGGAATCTCTTTCTTACAAAGAAAGGAGAATCCAAATTGGAAGAAGCGATATCTCTTTGGAAAGAAGCGCAGGCGCAGATCTCCCAAGCTCTTGGAAAATCAAGATTGAACGAAACCTTAGAGATCCTATCCGAAGTAAGAAGACTCCCAATCCTAGAAGAGGCAAATTCAGTTTAAATCCCGGATCGGAAGCGGTGTAACGGATTTTTTGAAATCATATAGTGTATATACAATATAATAAGGAGATGCAAATGGTAGTCTTAGTCGATGGAGCCCGCACCCCATTCGGGAAATTCGGGGGAAAATTAAAAGAGTTCAGCTCTTCGGACCTGGCAGTCATCACCGCCAAGGAAGTCATTCGAAGATCGGGCGTAGACCCTTCCCTCCTGCAGGAATCGATTTATGGAAATGTAATACAGGACGATAAGGATTCCGCTTATTTAGCAAGGCATGTGGCTCTTCGTTCGGGACTTCCCCAAAGCTCGAGTGCACTCTCAGTGAATCGACTTTGCGGTTCCGGGATGGAAAGCATCATACTTGGTTCGCGAAAGATCTTAAGCGGAGAGAGCGATCTGATCCTTGCCGGCGGCACAGAGTCCATGAGCAATGCTCCCTTCGTATTAAAGAATGCGAGATGGGGAAATAAATACGGGAATACGATCGCAGAAGACAGATTGGAACAGAGCCTAACGGACTGTTTCGTGGATCTCACCATGGGAATGACCGCCGAGAATATCGCGACGAAATTCAATATCTCTAGAGAAGAACAGGACGAGTGGGCGGGAATCTCTCAAGTCCGCGCAGAGAAAGCGAGCAACCAAGATCTTTTTCAGGAAGAAATGATCCCCATCCAATTGGGAGGAAAAACCCCTACTCTATTCAAAAGAGATGAGCAGATCCGCGGGGAAGAATGCGTTCCTCAGCTAAAGAACTTAAAGACCGCATTCCTGAAAGAGGGTACTGTTACTGCCGGAAATGCCTCCGGGATCAATGATGGAGCGGCTTCTGTGATACTAGCATCCTCCGATTGGTCCAAGAAGAGCGGGAAAAAGCCACTCGCTTCTATATTAGGTTATTCGAATGTGGGATGCGATCCTAAGATGATGGGACTCGGCCCTGTGTTTGCCATTCCGGTTGCTCTACAAAGAGCAGGCCTAAAATTAGAGGAGATCGATCTTTTCGAGATCAACGAGGCATACGCTTCCCAGACCCTGGCAGTGATTAAAGAACTGGGTTTAGATCCGGAGAGGACCAATGTGAACGGAGGAGCGATAGCGATCGGACATCCTTTGGGAGCGAGCGGAACCAGAGTGGCATTGACCTTAGCGTACGAACTCAAACGCAGGAACCTACGCTACGGCGTCGCTTCTTTGTGCATAGGAGGAGGCCAAGGAATAGCTCTTGTCCTAGAGAATTATGATTTTATAAAATAAGATCCAGGTTCTCTACCCGACAGGGATGCGCAGGGCTTGTCCCGGAGATACGCCTATAAGAATCGTGAGACCATGTGTGAATGTTTCTCCGGGATGAGCGGAAGCGAACCCGAAGCAGCCCGGCCCTCGCGAAAGCGAGGGGTCGGCCTTGTTGATAGATCACTTTTTGGGTTTCCGATTAATCCCTAGTATGGATATATCGTCCTGCTTGGGAGCTCCCGCCAGAAATTCATCCAGTTTTTTTAATATAGTATCGATCCCTTCTTTCATAGGGCTCTCCCCCAAATTCCGGATCAGAGCCTCCGCCCTATGCTCCCCGAATTCTATCTTAGAGGAATTCCATTGTTCTATAAGACCGTCCGTAAACAGGATCACCTTGGAATCCTGCCTGAACTCCATTTCATTGGATGTGTATTTTGTATTCGGAATGACGCCCATAATCCTTCCTGTTTTCTCCAAGGTATGGATCTCTTTCCCTTGTAGAATGTACTGAGGGATATGTCCGGCAGATGCGTATCGGACTATATTCAAATTCGTATCTATGTCGATAACGATACAGGTGAAGAATTGATTCAAATTCTTGAATGTATGCAAAAACTCATTATTCAGATGGAATAATATCTCCGTAACGCTGTAGATCCCACGCTTTAAGGATTCGTAAATTGCCTTGATCGCCATTGTAAGAAGGGCCGCCTGTACCCCATGTCCGGTGGCGTCCGCGAGAAATATCCGAGTAAGACCGGGACGAAGTTCCATAATATCGAAAAAGTCCCCTCCTACCTCATTCAAAGGAAGATAACGGACCACGATCTCCAGTTCTCCAGTGGTCTTATCTTCTTGTGAGATAATGCCGGACTGGATCTTTCGCGCAGTAGAAAGATCGCTTTGGATCAAACTCAGGTTATGCTCCAGTTCGTGGGCCAAGGTTTCCTTTTCCTTAATATTGGTCCGGATCTTTTCCAATACAAGATTGTATCTCTCAGCGATCTGCCCCACTTCCGTAAACGGCTCTATGGAAAGATCCCTACTGAGATCCCCGGTCTGCTTCTGGTATTCCATTTCCAAGAAGAGATCTATGAGTTCCGTAGTTGCCCTATGCTCCGTATAATTCAGTCCTTGGTATTCGTTCTGAGGAGAGACCCTAAGTCTATAATAACGATTGATCAGCGAAAGAAGGGAGTAACTTACCCCAAAGGAAAGGACCCCGCAGGATACAACGCCTAAGGACTGGATGAGTATTTGGTCCATTCTACTCAATCCGGTCCCCAGAAGTTGAGGATCCCCGAAGAATCCGACTGCCAAGGTTCCCCAGATCCCACCGACCAAATGAACGGGGATCGCGCCTACTGCGTCGTCCAACTTGAGCCGATCCAGAAGCTCTCCCGCTTCGAACATTAGAATTCCTGCAACTAATCCGATGAGTATCGCCTCCAGGGAATTCACCGCATGGCAAGGAGCAGTGATCGCAACGAGTCCAGCGAGAGTCCCGTTCAACGGAAGGGTCGCCTCCGCATATTTTAATCGGATCCATCCGTAGATCAGGCTGGAAGCCATTCCTCCGGAGGCAGCGAACATCGTGTTCACGATAATACTTGGAACGTTAGGAGTGAATGCAAGGGTGCTTCCCCCATTGAATCCGATCCATCCGAACCAAAGGATCAATGTCCCGAGCATCGCCAGAGGAAGATTATGACCTGTGATCTTTCGGACCTCTCCATTTCGTCCATACTTGCCGGTGCGATTTCCGATGAGCATCATTGCGGAAAGTCCTACCCATCCGCCTACACTATGCACCGCAGTGGATCCGGCAAAATCCACGAAGCCCAAACGTCCCAGCCAGCCAGTGACTTGGGTCCAGTCTTGTAATTCCTTTCCCCAGGCCCAATGCCCGAAGATAGGATAGATCAAGGAAGAGATGATCGTAGTTACTACGATATAGGCTCCGAACTTCATCCTTTCCGCTACCGCGCCGGACACGATTGTGGCGGCGGTTCCGCAGAACATGAGTTGGAATAAGAAGAAAACTGGGATCTCGGGCTTCTCCCAAGAAAACTCAGGAAAGAAAAAATCGTGTCCGACCAGACCGTAGAAGCTAGTCCCGAACATTAGGCCGAAACCTACGGAAAAGAAAACCAAGGTGGCAATTCCAAAATCCGTAATATTCTTAATGGCAACGTTAATCGAATTCTTAGTGCGGGTCAGCCCGGACTCCAAGCAGAGGAACCCTGCCTGCATAAAAAAGACCAGCCCGGAGGAGAGAATGATCCACAGAATATCGAAACTTGTCTTTGGCATCCGATTTCATATTTCAAAAAATGATAAGCGAATTTGCAAGAATCATTTAGAGAGTGAGATGCCCTTCACTCTCTAAAATTCAATTTTTTTAATCTTTGATCCCTAACTCCGAAATTGAAAGAGAATAAAGCCCCCTGGAATGAGGATCGAAACTTGGAAAATACACTCGTCCCTCGAAAGGAACGGCAACCGAAATATCGGTGATCTTGGATCCGTCATGCATCGAGTAATAGAGAGCCTTCGCTCCTTTTCTATCTAGGACCATAAATCCTGTCCTTTTAGAGATAGGTAAGATCTTTTGGGGAACAGAAAGTAAAAAGGATTTCAACCAAGGATTCTTATGAACGAAATTCATGAGCCCGGATCTTCGCTTAATAATACCGATCCAGATCCTTCCCTCATTGTCCCGATCCAAACCGTCGGCAAGCCCGGGCAGATTCTCGAAGAGGATCTCGAAGTTTCCTTGCTTGGGTCCTTTGGTATACGCGCGAAGAAGCCTGAACTTGGAAGTCTCCGTAAATAGTACCGACTCTTCATTCCCTGTTGTATCTTCTTCCAATAAGATCCCATCTATGAATGTAAATCCGTCTAGCACCAAAGTGATCGTGCCTTGTTTGCGATCGTACATCCAAAGTTTTCCATGCGGAAATAGCCCGATCGCTTCCGGGACCGCTCCGCTTCCCATAGCCGCATTCTCCCTTTCAAAGGGTTCCGTAATATAGATCCGATTTCCGTCCTTGGACACTGCCAGATCGTTACAAAGCGAAATCGGTCTCGAATTGGATGGGTTGAGATCTTTCAGAGAAATTGCAGTCCTTTCGGAGGGTTTATATACTCTTTCGAATTCTTCCTTTTCCGTTTTAGGAAGGTCCAAGACGAGAGGTTGGACCTTCTTGCTTGCAATCTCTATTTCATACAAGCCGACTCTATCTTTCTCTTCGTACGTCTCCCCGCCTAATCTAGACGCGCAGACTAAGATCTTTTCTTTCTTTTCATCTGAGAATCTCATCCCCGCCGGATTGACCGGAGGACGAACCCATTGGCTTGCTTTGCCGTTTTCTCGATCCAATTTCCAGATCCAACCGTCCATTCCGGAAGCATAGGCAACTTTAGCCTTCTCATCGAAGATCACATCATCGTGTCCGGGTAGATCTTTCATCTCTACCTTGAGTCCGGACAGGAAAGGATCCTCTTTTGTTTCTAGAGCCAAGATCTGGGCAGGGGTTTCTCCTAATGAGTAGGCCTTTCCGATCTTGATCTTTCCCGGGTTGCAGGCGATAACGCAGAAGAAGAAAAAGAATATTATGGAATTTTTATACATTCTCATCTTACTCCCTGTAATTTTTTAGCACGCAATACATGAGGGACTTCTTCGTCCAACCAATAGGCTCTGTCTTTTTCTACCACTAAGATCTCCTCGAACTTAAATCCAACCTTGCCTCGGCCGAAATGTGGTTCTATTGCCCATAGTCCTGTCTTGTCTCCCTCATGGTCCGGAGTTAAAAGTTCTGGTAATACCTTATGACTTAAGAATTCGATCGAGCCTTGGAGAGAGAACCAACTGGCGAAACTGATCGGCAATATCGGGAAGGAAATCTTAGGAAAATGCACCTTGTACACTCTATGCCCCAGAACCGCAAACGGATATAAGGAATGCACATTGTCGAAGCCATTCTCCTTTGCTTCCCGATCGATCTTCCACCAGATCTCCCTTGAACTCATAGAAGAAGAAAAATACTTAGGGATCTCCTCTCTGAGTTTCAGTAAATACTTCATTCCGGCATCCAACTCCGAATTCGGACGAAGACAGGAAGAATATCCTATATCCCCAATGTATCCGTCCACAACAGGAGAAACATCCAGAATAAAAGGTTCGTCAGGCAAAAGCCTCTTCTTCCCAGGATGAAATTGCGTATAACGTTTATATCCGTCGAAACGAGCGTGTTCTCCGAACCAAGCGAAAGGACGATGCAAAAATACCTTCACACCATGGTCTCTCAAAAAAGTATCCATACGCTTTGCAGTATGGATCTCCGTCCAACCTTCTCTCATTTCCTTTTCGATCTCCGTAACGCATTCGTACGCGAGTCTTTGCGCTTTTAGAAAGCCTTCTTTCTCTTCGTCCGTTGGAATATGGACCGAGCTGGAACCGTATTTGGAGATTCTCCCGGAAAGTTTGGATAAGATCCCTCTCTTCGTTTCTACTGGCATAACCTTCTCTCTTATTCTAAGAAGAAGGTTAACAAGAATGAGCGATCTTCGCTTGAATGATTCCGGTATGATCGGGAATTTTAGAAAACATATTCACCCGATTCACAGAAACGGACCTCTATGGATTTCAAATGACCAAAGAAGAAGGAAGGCACAAATCCGAAATTCTCCTTAAATGTCCGAGTAAAATGAGCGGAGTCGGAGAATCCGGCAGAATGCGCGGCTTCCGTGATATTCATTCCTTCCATTAAGAATCTACTGGCAGCTAGGATCCTCACCCACAGCAAATATCTTCGGAGCGGGATTCCCAGGTTTTCCTTAAAGAGACGGATGAGCCTGTCTTCGGAAATGGAGAAATCCTTTCCGATCTCCCGCATCCGAATACTATCAGGCAGTTCTGTTCGGATCTTATGTGCGATCTTTCGGATCCGATCGTCGATATTCCTCTCTTTCTTTCGGAATGGAAAGACACAACGTAGCATATCGAGCTGCAGTTCCCATGCATCCGAGTCGTTTATATTTCCGTAATATAGATCCCAAAGTCTTTCCATCAACGGTAGAAATGGAGAAGGATCCAACTTCCGTACTTCTCCCGGTTTGCCGAAATCGGAAATAGAACCGTATTCATAGGTTTCCGGATCGATGAGTAGCACCACCATTTCTTTTCCCGGTGATAAGGTCCGGTGATATGTATTCGGACCCACTAAGGCTACACTATAATCATCTTTGCTCGTTTCAGTCTCTATATGGATCGGACTGTTTAATGCAATCGCAAGAGAAGCAGCATAATGCTCATGGAACTCCGTTTGCATCCGGTTCGTCGCAAATAAGACCCGAGTCGTCCATAGATAAACAATTCCTTTAGGGTCCAGATCCATGAGAGATTCCGAAGAAGGTTGATTCTTCGGAAAAGAAGACCTATAGCAAGAACAAAAGAGAAAGGGACAGCAAATATCAGATCGGATAAGGCATAATATGCAGGCCTTTATGGTCCTTCTCATATACCGCCAAGTAGATCCTTTCCTTTCCGGGGATCACTACAATGAGAGAAGAGAACAAGGAGCCGTTATGAACTCCATAGTAGAGAGGAGTCTTTCCATCCGGAGACAATATGAGTAAGGCCGTTCGTCTGGACACGGGTTGGATCCTTTCCGGAATATAGAGAACTAGATGTTTCCAAAAAGGATGAGCATGCAACCAAGTCACTAGCTTAGATCTCTCGATCACAAGAGCGATCCAGATCCTTCCGCTCGGATCTCTGTCCATTCCATCCGGAAAGCCCGGCAACCCATCGATCACGATCTCATCTTCTCCTGCCTTATCTCCGGAAAGATACAAGCGAAGCAGTCTAAACCGAGAGAGTTCATTCACAAGGATAGAAGTCTCTTGATCGGAATTGTTTGCGTATTCCAACAAGATCCCGTCCACATAGGAATACTTATGAGCGACTAAACTTACGGTTCCTGCTTTCAGATCGATCTTCCAAATGTTTCCATTCTTGCCCAGGGTCAAGGCCTCATTCCTAGATTGGGTGCTTACTCCCAGGATCGCTCCCGGATGATCATAAGGTTCCGTAAAATAGATCCTCTCCCCATCCCTACTGATCGCAAGATCATCCGCCTTTTCTACCCTTCTGCTATTCTCTCCATTCATTTCAGAAAAACGTAATGTTACTTGCTTGGAGTTCGGATAGAATTTCCCATAAGAACTTATCGTATTCCCTAACCGATCCGGGACCTTAGGAACAAAGGTTGCTATCTTTCGGACCGACTTGGTCGAGACCCTCAGCTCGTAGATCCCAGGTCCGTTCGGATCCACAGGATCTTCCTTCTTTCCGCGAGAAACACAGAAATAGATCCGGTCCGGATCCTTCGGATGAGCCACCATTCCCCCAGGCAAAAGAGGAGTTCGAACGAACGGCTCCGCTTGGTTCTTCTTTAGATCCAGGATCCAAATAGAACCATCCATAGAAGCGATGAATGCCCGGCCCAGATCCTCTTGCAATAGGACCTCATCTTGTGCAGGCACATTTCCATCTAATAGCCGGATCCCCTTCTTACTTAGATCTTCCGGATCTTTCACAGCATCGATCTCGGAATTATGCGGGAAGATTACACTCTCTTGGATCTGTTCGGGAAAGTATTTCTCCGGAACTTCTAAGATGCTCCAGAGAGCTGCGACCAAGATCGCTAAGCTAAAGAATAAGATGAGTTTCCCACGTTGCATCGAATGAGAATACCAGGTTTCCTTTCGTCTCGCTTGAACGATTCCGGTATTTCTTTCCGCTTTTGCACCGCGGCCTAGTCGGGAATTACTGTAATGGAATCCATTGACGGAAA